>JANPAS010000107.1:0-18579 GCA_031430035.1 Comamonadaceae bacterium
CACGCCGTACAAAGATTACCTCAAATCTCTCGCCGAGCGCCCAGCTTTCGCCAAGATGAACGCTGATCGCAAAGAAAACACCGAGATGTTTATGGCGAAAGTGCGCGCGCAAGTGGATGCGGCGAAGGCGGCTAAAGCTGCTTAGATTTTTATATATCCAATACCTTCATTCCCAAAACCTTCGCTGCGTTGTTGAGTTGTTTATCAAACGTGCAAAAAACAAATTCACTTTGTATAGCACGCTCTGCTTGCCTAGCACTTGCTAATTGCACAGCATCAAATGCTCGCAGACCTATCACTTGCGCGTGTTGACTTGCTGATTGAATGATGTCAAAGCTTGGGCTAACAACCACGTAGTCTTGCCACTTATTTTTAAAAGCATCCAGTGCGGCTAGAGTAATCTTTTCTGCTGATTCGCCCTGTCTGACTCTTCTTCCAAGAGCGGAATGCATTTCTACCCAAGTGAGTTCACTCACCACGGCGGTTTTAATTTGCGCGGCATGATCGCGCAAAGCATCGGAGTGCTCTTCCTTTAAAAACAGCTTGAGTAGTGCTGATGTGTCGTAGTAAGCAATCATCTTGGACCACGTGATTCGATGACCCAGTCGCTCATGCTTTGACCTTTTGGCAGCGGAGGTAAAACAAATAATTCAGGCAGGGTGAATGGATTACTAGCTGGCCTCACGGTCATGCCGGCATCACGCATTCGCTGGACGACCTCACTTGCAGACAAGGCGCTGGGTTTTGCTGGCTTGATACGTGGCTCTAGTGCGTCATCAGGCAGCGTAATCGGCGCAACCAAATTAGCCACCGTTTTTTTGTGCGATGTGATGTTGACGCGCATACCGCTTAGCGCCTTGGCAATGGCTTGCGCAGGGCGAGCTTTGAGTTCGCGTATCGAGATGTCGATTTGATTGATGTGGGCAGCGGTCATGATGTCTTCCTTCATTAAATGAATGAGGTCACATTTTACGCCAATTAAAAAATTGCGGTCACATTATTTTGATGTGTCACTTTTCTCTTGCCTTGACCAGCTACTTAAGCCTATCGCGCACAACATCACGACAAAGCCATACCAGTGCAAGTGGCTCATGTGGTCATTCGCAATCAGCCAGCCACCAAGGCCTGCACCAAAGGCTTGTCCGCTGTACATAGCCGAGGTGTTGAGGGCAATGCTGGCTCCTGCCACCAAGGGCGCTGCCGCACCTAGTCTGGCTTGCTGAGCGGAGTTACTGGAAAAGCAGCCGAGTCCCCACGGGATGGAAATCAACAGTACGGTAGCGACGCTCGTGCCCAGTGGCCACAGCAAAAGACTCAAGGCCATGAGACCCATGGCGATGATGGGCGCTCGGTCTGCGCCAATCCGGTCGATGTAGCGTGATAGCGTAAAGCTGCCGATGAGTCCGCAAAAGCCAAACCAAAAGAAGAACAAGCTAATGGTTTTGGTGTCGGCGTTCAGTAGTTGTTTGTAGTATGCCGTGAAGTAGGAGAACAAAATAAATTGCCCAAACGCAGATAGCAGCGTCACGCCCACGGTCATCATTAACACGCGATGCTTGAAGACACCTATCCATGCGGCTTTGCTGAGTGCGGCGATTTGAATGCCGCTGGGAAGTACACGCCAAATCCATAAAGCGGAGCCTGCTGCCACAGCGGCAACGAGCGCGAATGCCCAACGCCAGCCTTCGCCGCCCGTGCCAACGCCACCGATGCTCGACAAAATAGGCACACCAAATACGGATGAAACCGACCAGCCCAAAAAGATGAACGTAATGGCTTTCGTTCGATCTTCGGGTTTAGAGAGTAGACCGACACAAGCGGCAGCTTGTGGCGTAAAAATGGCGGGCGTGACCACGGACAGCACACGCAAAATCATGAGCGAGGTAAAGCTGGGCGCTATCGCGCAAAGCCCATGAAATAAGGCGTACCAAGCCATGGTGAAGGCAAGGAGCTTCCTTCTATCCCACTTGGCAACGAGCGCGGCAAAAATGGGTGCGCCCACACCCATGAGGATGGAGCCTGCGGTGATGAGCTGACCTGTGAGCGGAACCGATGTCCCCAAGTTGTCGCTGATATTGGTCAGCGTCGCGGGCACGACCATAATGCCCATTCCGACGGCCAGATTGCCAAAGAGCAGCGCCCACAGCATTTGCTTGCTTAAGTGTTGATTCATTTATTTTTTCTGTTTTATTTTTAGGAGCAAGACCATCATGGCAATTTCAATGTACTCGGCTAGTGTGCCCGTTTTTACGCGGATGCTTTCCAACCTTAGCCACTTTTTAGACAAAGCAGAAGCCAATGCCGCTGCGCGTAAGTTTGAGACCTCGGTGCTTTTCACGGGTCGTTTGGCGCCCGATATGTTGCCTTTTAAGGCGCAAGTGATCATTGCTTGCGATGCGGCTAAGCTAACGTTTGCGAGGGTGGGCGGTTTGGATGCACCTAAGTTTGAAGATAACGAGACCACATTTGCAGAACTCAAAGAGCGTATCGCTAAAACGATTGCTTTCATTAAGACGGTCAAGCCAGAAGACATGAATGGCAAAGAAGATAAGGTTGTGACGTTTAAAGCAGGCCCTGTCGAGCGCAGCTTGTCGGGTGAGGACTATTTGAAGCACTGGTCAACGCCAAACGTGTATTTCCACGTGACGACGGCCTATAACATCTTGCGCCACAACGGTGTGGAGCTGGGCAAGATTGACTTCTTGCTGGGCAAGGTTTAAATCGACTGCTGTAGTGCTTCTAATCGCACCAGCTCGGCAATCACATACTCAAAGCTGCCTGTGACAATCACGCGGGCCAGGCGCTGCTGGCGAAAGTCGGTCATGCTGTCAGCGACGAAGGTGAGTTTGGTTTGGTCTTTCATGATTTTTTATTCCTAGCGGGTTTAAGCAAACACTTGATTACGGATGAGTCCCACGGCCAAGCCTTCAATCGCGAAGGTTTCGTCGGGGTGGACGATGATGGTTTGAAAGTCAGGGTTTTCGGGATGCAGCTCGATGTGGCTGGTCTTTTTTTCAAAGCGTTTTACGGTGACCTCTTCGCCCACACGCGCCACCACAATTTGTCCGTTGTGCGCTGTGCGGCACGATTGCACCGCCAGTAAATCGCCGTCCATGATGCCAATATCACGCATGCTCATGCCGCGCACTTTAAGCAAATAGTCGGGGCGCTGCGTAAACAGGCTTGGTTCTAGGTGATAGGTTTGCTCGATGTGCTCTTGCGCGAGGATGGGCGAGCCCGCAGCCACTCGGCCAATCAGTGGTAGCACGAGTTGCGCCAAGCTTTGAATTTGCAATCCCATTTGTTCAGAGAACTGGCTGATGCGCGATTCGTTCACGGCTTGCAAGCGGTTGGATTTCAGGCGAATACCGCGCGAAGTGCCACTGACCAGTTCAATCACGCCCTTACGGTTTAAGGCTTGCAGATGATCTTCAGCCGCGTTAATGGACTTAAAGCCCAGCTCAGTCGCAATTTCGGCGCGTGTGGGCGGCGATCCTGTTGTGGCGATGGTTCGCTCAATCAATGTCAAAATCTCTTGCTGGCGTGCGGTCAATTTCACGGTGGGATTGAAGTTCAACATATAAGCTCCTGATAAATAAAGCCGTTTAGGGCTGAAAGGAATGACAGTAGCTGTATTTTTACACAGATTACACACAGGTCAAGCAAAATATCATGAAAAATACAAATAGTCAGGAAAACTTAACAATCTTGCTTTTGGGCACAGGCGGAACGATTGCGGGATTGTTGGTAGATGGCCCGCAGGCCATACTGGATAAGGCCTACAGGGCAGCACAGTTGCCCGTGGAGGCGTTGATTCCAACCTCCAAACACCGCATCGTGAGTGAGCAAATCGCCCAAATCGACAGCAAAGACATGAGTTTTGAGGTGTGGGAAAAGCTCTACGCTCGTATCTCTAGCGCGCAAAACGACCCTGCCATTCACGCCATCGTCATCACCCACGGGACGGATACGCTGGAGGAAACAGCGTATTTCTTGCACAGAACGATCGCCTGCACGAAGCCCGTGATCTTGACGGGAGCGATGCGTCCAGCCGACTCGGCAGACAGCGATGGTCCTCAAAACATGGCGTTTGCCCTTCAACAAGCTGAGCAGCTAGGCGCTGGCGTTTGGGTTGCGTTTGCTGGACGTGTCTATTCGGGTGGAAGTGTTCAAAAAGTTGATCCCACACGGTTGGATGCGTTTGATGTGATCAACAAGGGTGATGCTGTGCGTGCACCACTGGCCTTGTTCAATCCGCCGATCCAGCGCTGGCCGCGTGTGGAAATAGTGATGAGCTATGCGGGCGCGAGTGGTGTGCTTGTCGAAGCGCTCATTGCCCTAAAAGTGGATGGCATTGTCGTGGCTGGCACAGGAAACTGCACGGTGCACGATGCCCTGCAGGCCAAGTTGGATATGGCTTGCGAGGCAGGCATTGCCGTCAGCCTTACGACACGCTGCTTAGCGGGACGTGCCATTCAAGAGCGAGTTGATTTGATGCTGCGACTCATGCAGAGCGCTTAAATTTCCACCATCATTTCAATCTCCACACAAGCGCCCATCGGCAGTTGGATCACACCAAAGGCACTTCTAGCGTGGCTTCCCACTGTGCTGCCGAAGATTTCGGCTATCAATTCGGATGCGCCGTTCATCACTAAGTGCTGTTCAGTGTAGCTGTCCGTTGAGTTGACAAGTCCCATGATTTTGACGATGCGTTTAACGGCGTTTAGATCTTTTCCTGCAGCTTTGCAAGCAGCTTCTAGTGTGCCCAGCAAGTCAATTGCCACGGCTCGTGCAGCAACTTTGCCATCCGCTGTTGCCATGTCGCCGCCTAGCTTGCCCGTCCAAGCTTTGGCCGCGCCTGTGTCATATTTTTTAGCGACATGACCACTTAAAAAAATCAAGTTGCCTGTTTGCGCAAAAGGCACATAAGCCGCGGCGGGTACGCTGACAGGTGGCAGGGTGATATTGAGTTTGGCGAGTTGTTCGTAGGGCGTGGTCATAAGATTTCCTTGTAAAGTGTGCCGATGTTAATGGCATTTTTCTTTGGACTGATCTCGGGTGTCGCTGTGCAATTGCAACAAGCCGCTTTATGGCAGGCCATATCCTATATGGCTTGCACGGCGCTTGCTCTGGCAGGGCTTACTCTATGTGGCTTGCGGGCAAGTGGCCGATTTCGCGTGATGGTTTTTGCACTGGCACTCGCGCTTGCCTTTGGCATCACGGGCCTACGAGCGACTAGCTATTTACAAACTGCTATCAATCCACTGCTAGAGGGCGCGGATATTGAAGTCGTCGGCGTCGTGGGCGCGATGCCGCAGCGCTTAGATACAGGTTTGCGCTTTCGCTTTGAAGTGGAAGCCGCTCATCTAAACGACAAACCCGTCGTTTTGCCGCCGCGCGTTCTGCTGTCTTGGTACAGACGCGATTTCAATGACGACGGCTCGTCTTTCAATTTAGAGGACGCGGTCAATCAGCCGAAAGCAGGCGAGCGTTGGCAGTTCACGGTCAGGCTAAAAGCGCCGCATGGGAATAGCAATCCGCATGGCTTTGATTACGAGCTGTGGATGTGGGAGCAGGGCGCGGGCGCGTCGGGTTATGTGCGCGAAAACAAAAAACAGACACCGCCCAAGCGCCTCGGGCAAGTCAATTGGAATGCAGCCTACAGCATGGAGCGTGCTCGGCAAGCCACACGGGATAAGGTTTTTAAGCAATTGGGTGATGCCCAGAGTCACACGCCTGCAAGCGCTGCACGAGGTGTTTTGGCGGCATTGATTGTGGGTGACCAAAACGCGATTGAACGTGCCGATTGGGATATTTTTAGAGCGACAGGCGTGGCGCATTTGATGAGCATCTCGGGTTTGCATATCACCATGTTTGCGTGGCTGGCCGCGCTTTTGATTGGCCGCGCTTGGAAACGATCCGTTCGGATCTCGCCGCGCTTGTGTTTGGCGCTGCCTGCCGTCCATGCGGGCTTGATCGGTGGACTCATCCTTGCGACGCTCTATGCGTGGTTCTCAGGCTGGGGCGTGCCTGCACAGCGCACCATTTGGATGCTGACGACGTTTTCGCTGTTACGGCTTGCGGGCTTGCGCTGGCCTTGGTACGCCACTTGGGTTTTGGCCGCTGTGGTGGTTCTGGCGATTGATCCGTGGGCGATGTTGCAGGCGGGGTTTTGGCTGTCGTTTGTGGCTGTGGCGGTGCTCTTTGCGTCTGATACGGGTGAGCATAAAAGCAAAGCTTGGTCGATGCTGCGCGAACAGTGGATCATCACGATTGCGCTTGCACCTTTGACGCTGCTCTTGTTCCAGCAAGTCTCGCTGGTCGGTTTGCTGGCTAACGCGATTGCCATTCCTGTCGTCACGTTGATCGTCACACCATTGGCCATGCTGGGCGTGATTTTTGCGCCGTTGTGGGATCTGGCTGCACTATGCCTCGGCTACCTCGGGGCGCTGCTCAAGTGGTTAGCCAGCTTGCCGTACGCGGTCTACACCACGCCTGCACCGCCGCTTTATTTGAGTGTGCTGGCCGTGCTGGGCGGCGTGCTACTTGTGTTGCCCATAGGCAAGCTCAGGGCGAACGGGGTACTACGCGTGTCGTTGAAGGCTTTGCTGGCAGTGGCTCTGCTCGCGCCTGCGCTGTTATGGCAACCGACTCGTCCTGTTAATGGCGAGTTTGAACTGCTCGCCATCGACATAGGGCAGGGCAATGCGGTACTCATTCGCACAGCGCATCACAGCTTGCTGTTTGACGCAGGACCACGTTTTTCGCGTGAGAGCGATGCGGGTCATCGCACCATCGTTCCGCTTTTGCGAGCGTTGGGTGAGCGTCTGGATGTGCTCATGCTCAGCCACCGCGACAGCGACCACACAGGTGGCGCAAAAGCGGTGTTGGCGATGCAGCCGCAGGCGACAGTCATGACGAGTGTCACTTCGCCTGCAGAGCTTGCTACGCTTGGCTTGCCAGAGAAAAGTTTGCCGTGTTTTGCGGGTCAGACATGGACATGGGACGGCGTACGATTTGATGTTTTGCATCCGCAGAAAGAAGATGTAGACGTCATGAAAAAACTCAAACCCAATGCCATATCGTGCGTGCTCAAAATCACCAATACTGATGTTGCAAATCCGCAATCAGCCTTGCTGACAGCTGATATCGAAATGCCGCAAGAGAATGCCTTGCTTGAATTGCAGCCAAATCGGTTAGCGTCTACGGTGCTCCTCGTGCCGCATCACGGCAGTAAAACATCGTCTAGCGCGGCGTTTTTGGATGCTGTCAATCCAAAGTTGGCGATCGTACAAGCGGGCTATCGCAATCGCTTTGCACATCCACGCCCCGAGGTGATGGCGCGTTACTTAGATCGCCAGATTCAAACCGTGCAGTCCCCCAGTTGCGGGGCGGCAAAGTGGGCTAGCGATGCCCCTGATGTGGTGACGTGCCAGCGACAACTAGAGCGACGTTATTGGCAGCATCAGATACACTGATTTTTTGATTTCATCTTTGTTTAACTCTAAGGACTCGCTATGAAAGATCATTCACTAGAAACCACCCATCAAACCAGCCGCCGTTCGCTGCTTAAAACAACTGCAGGCTTGGGAGCCACAGCGGGTGCGGCTCTGCTGGGTGCCTGTGCTACAACCCAATCTGGATATAGCTCTGCAGGTGTGCCGATTTTTAATCTACCTGTCATCACCGTTCCTATCGTTGGTGGCGTGCAATCCTTCCCAGTACGCCGCATTTATTGCATTGGCCGAAATTACCGAGCTCACGCCATCGAGATGGGATCAAACCCTGACCGCGAGCCGCCATTCTTTTTTCAAAAGCCAACGGATGCCATTCAGTACGTAGCGCCAAACACCGTGGCTGACCACAAATACCCCACACTCACTAAAAACTACCACTACGAAGTGGAGTTGGTCGCAGCGCTCAACAAAGGTGGCCGCGACATCCCGATTGAGAAAGCGCTGGAGTATGTGTATGGCTACGCGCTGGGACTCGACATGACACGTCGCGATTTGCAACGCGCCATGGGTGACGAAAAGAAACCTTGGGAAATTGGCAAAAGCTTTGACCAATCTGCACCGATTGGCCCGATTCATCCCGTCAGCAGCATTGGGCATATTGGCAAAGCGGGCATCTGGCTGAAAATGAATGGCACGACCAAGCAAAACGCCAATCTCAATCAAATGATTTGGAGTGTGGCCGAACAAATCAGTAAGCTCTCGCAAGCGTTTGAGCTCTTCCCAGGTGACATCATTTACTCGGGCACGCCTGAGAACGTTGGGCCTGTTGTGCGCGGTGACACGATTGAATGCCACATTGATGGTCTGCCTAATTTGAGCGTGAAGATTGTGTAAGTCGCACGCAAGTGGTAGTGCGACAATCGAGTCATGACTGATCACGTACAACTCTCGCATTTATTCAACAGCAATCGGGAATGGGCCAAGCGCATTGAGCTTGATAAGCCCGGGTTTTTTAATAAACTTTCGCACCAACAAACGCCTAAATACTTGTGGATTGGTTGTTCTGACTCACGCGTTCCTGCCAACGAAATCATTGGTCTTGATCCTGGTGAAGTGTTTGTACATCGCAACATTGCCAACGTGGTGGTGCACTCGGACTTAAATGCGCTCTCGGTTATCCAGTTCGCAGTCGATCATCTTAAAGTCGAGCATATTATGGTGGTAGGGCATTACGGGTGCGGCGGCGTTTTAGCTGCACTGCGTGGCACACGGCTTGGCTTAGTCGATAACTGGTTGCGTCACGTACAAGACGTCAAATTGCGCCATCGTCATCGTCTCATGCATCTATGCACCAACGATCAAGAAAGCACGCTGGTTGAAATGAATGTCGTTGAGCAAGTCGGCAATGTAGCCTTAACCAATGTCATGCAAGACGCATGGGCGCGAGGGCAAAATGTCTCGATTCACGGCTGGGTTTATGGACTGAAAGATGGCCTCATCAAAGATTTAGGCGTCACGATGAGCAAGGCCGAGGAGGTCGTCAGTGTTTTTGGTAACGCGATTAAGCGTTACCCAAGATCCGAGTCTCCGCGAGGCGAGTCCGCAGCAAGCTAAGTACTAAGCCGCTTGGTCATCAGCGCCTTGGCCGCGCGTGAGTTCGTTGGACGCCCCAGTGCATCGCTAATAAACTGCCCCGCATCAATCAGCGCATCTAAATCAATGCCGGTCTCAATGCCCATACCGTGCAGCATGTAGACCACGTCTTCGGTCGCCACATTGCCCGTAGCGCCTTTGGCGTAGGGGCAGCCACCAAGGCCTGCAATCGAGGCATCAAACGCGGCCACACCTAATTCCAGCGCCGCCAAAGTGTTAGCCAGCGCCATGCCATAGGTGTCGTGAAAATGCCCTGACACATCTGCCAGATCAAAGGATTTCAGCACCTGTTCAAACACAGCTTGAACTTTGCGCGGGGTTCCCACACCAATCGTGTCAGGCACGCCCATGTGCTGCACGCCCATATCGCGCTGCGCTTTGGCGATGCGCCCGACCACAGCAGGATCAACTTCGCCTTCATACGGACAGCCGAGCGCACACGACACCGTGCCGCGCACGTAGAGACCCGCAGCACGTGCTGCTGTGACCACGGGCGCGATGCGCTCCAAACTCTCAGCAATCGAGCAGTTCGTGTTCTTTTGGCTAAACGATTCGGTTGCGGCAAAGAACACCACAATTTCTTGCGGGCGAAGCTGCAAAGGCATGTCCAGCAAAGCTTCCAAGCCTTTCATATTGGGGACGAGTGCAGAGTAGCGAACACCTGCTTTGCGCTCAATACCCGCCAAAACAAGCACGTTGTCCTTCATCTGCGGCACCCATTTAGGAGAGACAAAACTGGTCGTTTCAATCTCCGTCAGCCCCGCATTTTGCAGGCGATGAATGAGCTCAATCTTGACCTCGGTGGGAACGACTTGCTTCTCGTTTTGCAAACCATCGCGTGGTCCGACATCGACTAGTTTTACTTTGCTTGGAATCATGATGGCTCCTTCAATGTCAGTAGCGCTGCACCTTCCGCAACTTGTTCTCCTGCCGCGTAGAGCAGCTCGCCAACCGTGCCGTCCGCTGGCGCTGTAATGGCGTGCTCCATCTTCATCGCCTCCATCACAGCGACGCGTTGACCTTTGGTGACTTTATCGCCTGCTTTCACATCAAACGACACTACCTTGCCCGGCATGGGCGCATTCAAACCACCGCCTGCGTGCGCATCTTGCGCGGCAACCAACGACAAGCGATTGATGTGTTTAATCACCGCAGCGCCTTTGTCCATAAAGACGTGCATGTCATCGAATGCATCGTGTTTCAAAGAATAGATGCCCTGCAGGCCAAGCGTAGATTGGCTTGCAAGAGCAAGTAGCTGTGAAGTCTTATACGACTTGGCCTCTAGGCTGCCTTCTATTTCAAAATCGAAACGCCGAGTCGATTCACCATACGCACGCCAAGCATCCGTTTTAGAAAGCGGATCATCGCCTTCCAATGCTTTCTCAACTTGAACGATGTGGGCCACTGCCGCATCAATCGCTTCGTTATTCGTCACGGGATGCTGATTGAAAAGTACGGCACGCTCGCGTTCAATCAAAGCCGTATCCAGATTCGCTTTGGCAAACGACTCGCTGGCCACAACATGCCGTAAAAACTGCACATTCGTTTGCAGTCCAACGATGTGCGTTTGACCGAGAGCCATGTCCAGCAAGGCGAGCGCCTCATCGCGCATGTTCGCATGCACAATCAATTTGGCAATCATGGAGTCATAAAACGGCGAGATGGTGTCGCCCTCGCGCACGCCTGAGTCCACGCGAACAAAAAGATCGGATGTCGCTCGCTCAAACGCCACATGTGCGCCATGCTTGTACACATGCAGCGTCCCTGTTGCAGGCAAGAAGTTGTTGTCAGGTGACTCCGCGCAAATCCGCGCTTCAATCGCGTGCCCTTTAATTTGAAGTTGATCTTGCGCGAGCGGCAGAGGCTCACCCGATGCCACGCGCAATTGCCATTCCACCAAATCAAGCCCCGTGATGGCTTCGGTCACAGGATGTTCCACCTGCAGGCGTGTGTTCATCTCCATGAAGAAGAATTTCATACCAACGTCTGATTGTTCGACGATGAACTCGACTGTCCCCGCACCCACGTAATTCACGGCCTTGGCCGCCGCCACTGCTGCCGCGCCCATCGCTTCTCGCATGGTTTGAGGTAAGCCTGGCGCTGGCGCTTCTTCCAGCACTTTTTGATGACGCCGCTGCACGGAGCAATCACGCTCAAACAGATACACGCAGTTACCTTGCGAGTCACCAAACACTTGAATTTCAATATGACGCGGACGCTGCACGTACTTCTCAATCAGCACCGAATCATTGCCAAAGCTATTGATGGCTTCGCGTTTGCAGGATGCAAGGCTAGCTGCAAAATCTGCCGATTTTTCGACTATCCGCATCCCCTTCCCGCCGCCACCCGCGCTGGCTTTAATGAGCACAGGGTAGCCAATACCATCGGCCTCGCGCTGCAACAGTGCTGCATCTTGATCGGTACCGTGATAGCCGGGAACCAGCGGCACACCTGCCGCGCTCATCAAGCGCTTGGACTCAGCCTTTAAGCCCATTGCCAAAATGGCAGAGGCTGGGGGGCCAATAAACACAAGGCCTGCGGCTTGGCAAGCTGTGGCGAACGCATCGTTCTCTGATAAAAATCCGTAACCAGGATGGATCGCTTCAGCGCCCGTTTGCTTGGCCGCAGCTAGGATGCGCTCCCACTGCAAATAGCTGTCCTTGGGTGCACTACCGCCAATATGTATGGCTTCGTCGCAAGCCGCAACATGTTTAGCGTTGGCATCAGCATCGGAATACACCGCAACGGTTTTGATACCCATACGGCGGGCGGTAGCGGCAACTCGGCAGGCGATTTCGCCGCGATTGGCGATTAGGATTTTTTTAAACATATTCAATTATTTAAAACTGGCAAAAATAGACTTCAAGAAACGCACAAATTTAACAATCAACCAAATCATCATCACGACGACGACCAGTAGCACCACACCAAACGTGAGCGGATAGTTCGTCGCCAGCCATAGCATCGATAGCACGAGTCCTTCTTCGGCAAAGCTGACGGCGATATTGCTAAACGGCTCGGGGGATGTGTTGACCGCCGCGCGCGTAGAAGCTTTCGCAGCAAAACTTGTTGCAGCCAGCGTTCCGCCTGCTAGACCAGCAAGTGTGCCCATCGTTGCGCTATCTGCACCAAACACCCCAGCGGCCAACGCCGCACCAGCAGGGACTCGAATCACCGAATGAATCGCATCCCAGACTGAATCGAGTCCAGGAATTTTGTCGGCAAAAAACTCCACGAACATCATTGCCCCGCTGCCAAATAAAAGCGCGGGATGCTGCAAAACGGACAAGCCTGTTGGTAAGTGAAGCCAGCCCATCCAGCCTGCAAAGCCCGTAATAAAGACAACCAAGTACAGCCGCAGACCGCTCGCCCAGCCAGTCGCAGCGGCCATTGCCGCTAGTCCTGCTAAATCCATGCCTTCGGGGATATTCATCGTGCGCTCAAATCCAATTGGGCAGACGTTTTTGCAAAAAGGCTTGCACGCCTTCACGCCCCTCGGGTGTGGTACGAGCGACTGCAATCTCTTTCACCGTATGCGCGATCAGTTCGTGTGTGATTGGGCGTTCAACAACGGATTCAATTAATCGTTTGGTAGCCCTTACCCCTTCGGGGCTAGCAAGGCATAGTGCCTTGCAAAGCTTATCCACAGCCGCGTCCAGCGCATCCATACTGGTGACTTCGGACACAAGACCGATACGATGCGCCTCAGCTGCCGAGAAGCGCTCTGCGGTGAGCCAATAGCGCTGAGAAGCACGCACACCCATCGCGCGAATCAAATACGGGCTAATCGTGGCAGGAGCAAGGCCAATCTTCACTTCGCTCACACAAAATTGAGCCGTATCTGCGGCAACGGCTATGTCGCAAGCCGCGACCAGTCCCGTGCCGCCCGCGTAGACATCGCCTTGCACACGTGCAATGGTGGGCTTGGGGCAGCTTGCAATGGTGTGCAGCATGGTTGCCAGCTTTCCCGCATCTTCCAAGTTTTCGTTGTACGAGTAATCCGCCATGCGGCGCATCCAGTTCAAATCTGCACCTGCGCAAAACGCCGAACCTTCGGCAGCCAGCACAATGCAGCGCACATCACTGTGCTTGCCCATATCTTTAAATGCCTGCGTCAATTCAGCAATCACTTCGTCGTTAAACGCATTACGTACATCGGGACGATTGAGCGTGATGCGACCGACGTGGTGGACAACAGAAATAATGAGCTGTGTCATTTCAAATGCTCCTTAAAAAAAGCAATCAATTTAGCTTGTGATGCGGCCTTGGCCGTGGGTTCACCACCGGTATGCACGGTCTTGTTGCCACGCGGCGTGCTTAATTGGATAGCCCGCGGGGAACCAGAGCCATTGCTATCAAAGCCATGGTGAGCGTTGGCGTAGGTATCTTGATGTACTAAGTCTTTCCACTGCGTCGCCAAACTTTGGCATGGAACAGGACTTGTCCAATCGTCCACTGCACCCAATTGCATCAGCACGGGTTTTGCAGGTTGCCATGTCATCTGGCGTCCTTTTGCATCGCTGCAGCCTGGATAAAAAGCGACGACAGCACGAGGTGCAACAACGTAATCGACGTTCTTATCGTTAGAGAGCAGCGCCGTCGAGCCACCATGACTCCAGCCCAAAATGCCGATACGCGAATCGTCGACTTCGCCGCGCTTGGCAAGGAATGCCACTGCCGCTTGCACATCGGTCACGCGCTGGGTTTGCGTGACTTTGCTATTGCCCCCACAAACTGATGTCACCCCGCGTGTTGTCAAACTATCTACGAAGAGCACATGCCAGCCTTGCTCATTGAGTATTTTTGCGTAACTCTTCGTGCGGGCGTTAGGCTGTCCGCGCTTCTCGAGCATGCCACCGCAGCCGTGCAATGCCACAATGGCTGGGGCTTTTCGCGCATCGGTGGTTGGTGCTACGAAGAAATAGCCATTGACTTTCGTACCGTGGTTGTCGATTTTTAGCAGCGTTTGAGCGGCACTAGTCGTACCCAAAAACACAAGAGAGAGAATGGCAAATAGCTTCATCATCACATCCTAAATACGCCGAACTTACTATCAGGAATAGGCTGATTGAGCGCTGCCGACAACGCCAAGCCCAATACCCGCCGCGTGTCCACGGGGTTGATGATGCCGTCGTCCCACAGACGTGCGCTGGCGTAATACGGATGTGATTGATGCTCGAACTGGTCCAGTAGCGGCTGCTTAAACGCTTGCTCTTCACCCTTTGACCATGCACCGCCTTTAGCTTCGATTCCATCGCGCTTAACCGTTGCCAGCACGCTGGCTGCCTGCTCGCCGCCCATCACGCCGATGCGGGCGTTGGGCCACATCCACACGAACCTTGGATTGAACGCACGGCCACACATGCCGTAGTTGCCTGCGCCAAAACTACCGCCAATGATGATGGTGTACTTTGGAACATTCGCTGTGGCGACAGCGGTGACCATCTTTGCGCCGTGCCTTGCAATACCTTCGGCTTCGACCTTTTTGCCCACCATAAAGCCCGTGATGTTCTGCAGGAATACGAGCGGGATTTTCCGCTGGCAGCACAGCTCGATAAAGTGCGCGCCTTTTTGCGCCGACTCGGAAAACAAAATGCCATTGTTGGCGACGATGCCCACAGGCATGCCCTCAATGTGCGCAAAGCCGCAAACCAGCGTACTGCCAAAGCGTGATTTGAATTCGTGGAAGTCCGAGTCATCTGTGACGCGAGCAATGATTTCGCGCACATCAAAACTCTTTTTTGCGTCGCTTGGAATAATGCCCACTAGCTCAGAAGCGTTATGGCGTGGTGCTTGCGAGACTTTTAGCGTTGTCTCGTGATGCTTGCTGCGGTTGATATGCGCAACTGCTTGCCGAGCCAATGCCAGTGCATGCGCGTCGTCGTTCGCCAAGTGATCGGCGACGCCAGAAAGCCTTGTGTGCACATCGCCACCGCCCAGCTCTTCGGCGCTCACCACCTCGCCCGTGGCGGCTTTCACTAGCGGAGGGCCTGCCAAAAAGATCGTGCCTTGATTCTTGACGATGATGGTCTCATCAGACATGGCGGGCATGTACGCACCGCCTGCCGTACACGAACCCATCACTACGGCAATTTGCGCAATACCCAGCGAACTCATTTGCGCTTGGTTGTAAAAGATGCGACCAAAGTGATCGCGGTCGGGGAACACTTCGTCTTGGTTCGGCAAGTTTGCACCGCCCGAGTCCACCAAATAAATGCAAGGCAAGTTGTTTTGCTGCGCAATCTCTTGCGCACGCAAATGCTTTTTCACCGTCATCGGAAAGTATGTGCCGCCTTTGACGGTTGCATCGTTGCACACAATCATGCAGTCCACGCCCGAGACGCGGCCAATACCCGCGATGATGCCAGCGGCGGGAGCGGCGTCCACGCCCTTGGCGTCTTGGTACATGGCATACGCCGCCATCGGTGCGACTTCTAAAAATGGCGAGCCTGCGTCGAGTAACAAGTCCACGCGCTCACGCGGAAGCAGCTTGCCCCGCGCCTCATGTTTGGCGCGGGCTGCAGCACCGCCCCCTTGCGCGACCACAGCCAGCTTGGCCTGCAGGTCGGTGACGAGTGCGTTCATGACAGCGCTATTGGCAATAAAGTCGGCGCTTCGTGGGTTAATTTGGGTGGTGAGAATGGTCATTGGCAATCCATAGTGAAGGAACAACTATACAGTTTTGATTTGCCAGCATTTCTTACAATGAACCCTATGACCGCTTCACCCACAGATTCCGCCCCATCCTTCGACATAGCCATCCACGGCGCGGGCTTTGTAGGGCGGACATTGGCGCTCTTGCTTGCACGCGAGGGCTTATGTGTGGCACTTTTGTCAAATGAACCTGCAAAACCCGAATCCGCAGACATTCGCGCTTTTGCACTGAGTGCCGCATCTAAAGATTTACTAATCTCCATTCGCGCTTGGCCTGCCGATGCTGCCGTCACCCCCGTGCTTGCGATGCAAGTGTTTGGCGATGCGGGCGGGCACGTGCAATTGGACGCACCCGAACATGCCCAGGCGCTGAGCTGGATTGTGGATGTGCCTGCGCTTGAAGTCGCACTATGTGAGCAGGTGGCTGGCGAGCCATATGTGGTATGCCTTGCAGAAGGTTCTGCCTGTGAGGCCAAGCTGCATGTGGTCTGCGAGGGACGTGCCTCGCGCATCACGGCAGATCTGGGGCTTAGGTTTGAGACGATTCGTTACCCACAGCACGCCATTGCAGCGCGTTTGATGTGCGAATTACCGCACGACAACGCGGCACGTCAATGGTTTACCGAGCGCGGCGAAGTGCTGGCGCTGTTACCGATGCAGGGAAGCGCCGGACATGAGGTGGCGCTGGTGTGGTCGCTGGAGTCAAAACGTGCCAAAGAGATGCTGGCTGCGAGTGATTTTGATTTTTGCACTGCCTTGGAGGCCTCCTGCAACAAGGCTTTGGGAGTGATGCAGCTCTCTAGCGCTCGTGCGCTATGGCCACTGCAATTGGCGCGTACAGACCAATGGACAGGACATGCGAGCAGCATGAGTACTTGGGTGATCGCGGGCGATGCGGCGCATACGGTGCATCCACTCGCTGGGCAAGGTCTCAATTTGGGGTTGGGGGATGCGGCGCATTTGGCTAGAGCAATCAAAGAGGTGCAAGGCGATTCGCCGCTTTTTAGACCGACGCAGACGAAATTAAATAGGGCGCTACAAAGCTACGCACGGGCGCGCCAAGCAGCAGCGGCGCCCATTGCAGGGGTAACTGATGGACTGCATCTTTTGTTTGCGCGCGATTCGGTGCTGCTGGGGCGTGCACGAAACTTAGGGATGTCGTGGCTCAATCGCGCCAGTAGCATCAAAAACTTCCTTATCAAGCGGGCACAATAAGCGCTATGAAAACCGTTCAAACCATTTCCAAAATCCTCTTGTCTGCTTTTGTCGTATTAGCCTTCGCCAGCAGCTATGCGCAAGAAGACGTGATCCGTAAAAATCTTGCCGAACGCATCCCCAAATTGCCAAAAATTGATGAAGTGAGCAAGTCACCCATGGCGGGACTGTACGAAATCCGCGTGGGCGGTACCGATATTTATTACACAGATGCCAGTGGCAGTTATCTGATTGACGGACAACTGATTGATGCGAAATCTGGCAAGAATTTAACCGAAGAGCGAATGAACAAGCTCTCAGCGGTTGACTTTAAAGATTTGCCACTGAGGGACGCGTTCGTCATCAAGCGCGGCACTGGCGCACGCAAAGTAGCGGTCTTTGAAGACCCTAACTGCGGTTACTGCAAACGTTTTGAAGCGGATATGCAAAAGGTAAACAACGTCACTTTTTATATGTTTTTGTATCCCATCTTGGGGGCTGATTCAACCGAAAAATCGAAAAACATTTGGTGCGCCGCAGACAAAGGCAAAGCTTGGCAAGATTGGATGCTGAATGACGGTCAGCCTCGTTCTGCGAAGTGCAATACCGATGCGCTGACTCGTAACGTGGAGTTTGGAAAAAAGCACCGCATCACGGGCACGCCCACCCTGCTGTTGGCGGATGGCACACGCATTCCTGGCGCGATTTCCAGCAGCCAGTTAGAAAAAATGTTGGCTGAAGTTAAATCCAACTAAAAATGATTCAGCACCACGTAGAACTGGCGGATCTGCATGCGCATCTTTTTAAAGTTACGCTAACCATCCCCGAGCCCACGCCCAGTCAGGCGTTCAGCATGGCGGTGTGGATACCAGGCAGCTACTTGGTGCGGGAGTTTTCCAAGCAAGTGCAAGAGCTAGCGGCCAAGCAAGGCGGCAAAAAACTTGCCATCACTCAGTTAAATAAAAATACATGGCAGCTTGCGAACACCAGCTCCAAGCCCATCACAGTTACGTATTTGGTTTACGCTTTTGATGCGTCTGTACGTACTGCATATTTAGATTCAACACGCGGCTTCTTCAATGGCACGTCGATGTTTATGCGGGTTGCGGGACAAGAGAATAATCCACAGCAAGTCGTGATTGAGTCATCCGAACAAACAAAAAATTGGCAAATAGCAACTAGCCTGCAAAAACTGAAGGCTAATCATTACCAAGCGGGCAACTACGACGAGTTAGCTGACAGCCCATTTGAGCTGGGTGAGTTTTGGGAAGGCAAGTTCACAGCTCGCGGCATCAAGCATACATTTGTGGTGAGCGGCGCAGCAAGCACGTTCGATGGCAAACGCCTCTTGGCAGATACGCAAAAAATTGTGGAGACCGAGCTTGCGTTTTGGCATGGCAAGAATGGCAAACCTCCGCAAGCCCTACTAGATAAGGGCTACGTCTTTATGCTACGCGCCATGGACAACGGCTATGGCGGGCTAGAGCACATGAACAGCACGGCCTTGATTGCCAAGCGCAGCGACTTGCCGCGTGTGGGCGATTCAACTACAAGTGATGGATACACAACGTTGCTTGGCCTCATCAGCCACGAGTATTTCCACACATGGAATGTCAAGCGC
>JANPAS010000108.1:0-1830 GCA_031430035.1 Comamonadaceae bacterium
AGAAAATAAACGTGCGACAAAATCTTTTCATATTCAAGAAGTCGCTGGCGCAGTGTGGCTCTTCAACTCAGAAGAACACCTAGAAGCCCCACCGCCATTGGCTTTACCACCAGAACTCACCGATGACGAGACCTTTGCCAACTTCATGTGCTACGCCGAGTGGAAGGGCGACTATCGCTACGTCATTGACAACGTACTCGACCCCATGCATGGCACGTTTTTGCACAAGCAGTCGCACTCCATGTCTGAGGGCGATGTGCACGCCAAGTTTGACATTCGCGAAACCGAGCATGGTTTTTTCTTTGAAAAAGCAGGGCAGCGTGATGTGAACTTCGACTGGACGGAATGGGCTGATACGGGTACGCATTGGATGCGTCTTGAGATTCCGTATCCCAAGACAGGTGGTCCTGGCGGCAGCTTCATCATCATTGGCAGTTATGCGCCGATTACCCCAACGCTATCCGCCGTTTTCTTCTGGCGCGTGCGCCGTGTGCAAGGTTGGCAGCGCCATGTGTGGCAGTTCCTTTACCGTAATAGGCTAGAGGCGCGTCACTGGACGGTGCTAGAGCAAGACCGCGTGATGATGGAGGCGATGGAGCCTGATGCGAACCAGCGGGAGCAACTCTACGCGCACGATGCAGGCGTTGTACGCATTAGGCGTATCATGCAAAACGCGGCGAAAAAACAAATCTCCGCTTAAGTCTGTTTCATTAACCTTTTACAGGAGACGCATCATGACTAAGAACGTAGGCGGAATGGATCGCTGGATCCGCATTGTGGCTGGGCTAGCAGTACTAGGGCTAACCTTCAATGGCAATATTGGCACGTGGGGCTGGGTTGTGGGAGCGATCGTGCTTGCCACAGGTGTATTCAGCATGTGCGGACTCTACAAGTTGATTGGAGTGAATACCTGCAAGGTTGGCAACGCCTAAATCACATGATCTTTTGGAGCAGCGCATGAATCATGTGCGCTGTCTCTATCGGCCGCTCCATCGGGAATAAATGCGGTCCTTCTACATGCTGAAGCGTATTACCGCTTCGCGCAGCCACCAACTTTTCTGTGCCGCCAAGGCCCACGGCGTTTAGCTCGCGCGACTGCAAACCACCGACAAAATGAAACGGGCATTGCAGCGGATTTTTGCGCAACATGGGCATCACGTTATCGGGGAAGTAAGCGTAGAACTTGGCTTCGATCTCACGCTTAAATTTGAGTGTGCGTTTGCCGTCCTCGGTTTCAACCGTGCCCATTTGAGCGTAGTCGAGTAGCACGCGCTCATCCCAATGCTTGAACGCGCGTTTGTGGCGTAGATGCTCAATGACTTGCTCTACGCTATCCCATGTAAAACGCCTACGCAATGCGACTGACGCAGGCGGACGTTTCATCGTCTTACCAAGCAATTTGGCAAGCTTCATCGCCCACCGCTTCCAGCCATAAATGACGAACGACTCGATCATGATGAGGCCACGTGCCAGCTCGGGGCTTTGTGACGCCAGCATCAAGCTAGCCGCGCCGCCGAGTGAGTGACCAATCAAAATTGGCGTTTGCTGATGCGTGGCTTTGACGCCAGCGACGAACTCGCGCAACTCTTCGACCACATGCGGCCAGTTGTTGGTGACAGGGTACTTGGGGTTGTGGCCGAGTTGATCGGGCGCTTCCACTGTGTGGCCTAGGCGGCGAAGCTCGCCCAGCATGACGCGGTAGGTGGATGCGCCAAAGCTGTTGGCATGAGAGAAAACGAGTAAGGACATGGCAGCCATTTTCGCCAATAATTGTTTGTGCTTGATTACCGCCTTCCCCTCTGCCGCTTTGCGGCATCTCCCCAACAGGGG
>JANPAS010000109.1:0-9564 GCA_031430035.1 Comamonadaceae bacterium
CGACGGCACGATGGATGGCTCACCCGAGGCAGGGAACAAAATATTGTTCGATGCCAGCATCAGCGTACGCGCTTCCATTTGCGCCTCGACCGACAACGGCACGTGAACAGCCATTTGGTCACCGTCGAAGTCGGCGTTAAATGCCGAACAAACGAGTGGGTGCAGCTGAATCGCTTTGCCTTCAATGAGGATAGGCTCAAAGGCTTGAATACCCAAACGGTGTAGTGTTGGCGCACGGTTTAGCATCACAGGATGCTCGCGAATCACTTCTTCCAGCAAATCCCAAACAATGGGTGAACCAGATTCAACTTCTTTCTTGGCCGCCTTGATGGTGGTTGCAATGCCAAGCGCCTCAAGACGCGAGAAGATGAAAGGCTTGAACAGCTCCAGGGCCATCAATTTTGGCAAACCGCACTGATGCAGTTTGAGTGTTGGCCCAACCGTGATAACGGAACGACCTGAATAATCGACACGCTTACCTAGCAAGTTCTGACGGAAACGTCCACCCTTACCCTTGATCATGTCAGCAAGTGACTTGAGCGTGCGCTTATTTGCGCCCGTCATGGCTTTACCGCGGCGCCCGTTATCTAATAACGAGTCAACAGCCTCTTGCAACATACGCTTTTCGTTGCGTGCAATGATCTCTGGTGCTTTAAGCTCGAGCAGACGACCCAAGCGACCATTGCGGTTAATCACGCGGCGATAGAGGTCATTCAAATCCGACGTTGCAAAACGCCCACCGTCAAGCGGCACGAGTGGGCGCAAGTCAGGCGGCAACACTGGCAACACTTCCAAAATCATCCACTCAGGCTTGATACCTGACTTTTTGAACGCCTCAAGAATTTTTAAGCGCTTGGAGTTCTTTTTGACCTTGGTCTCAGAGCCCGTCAAATCGCCGCGCAAGCGCTCGATTTCGCCTTCGATGTCGATACTTGCCAAGAGCTCTTTAATACCTTCCGCGCCCATTTTTGCCACGAACTCATCACCATACTCTTGCTCTTTAGCATCGAACTCGTCCTCGGACATGATGCCGTACTTTTTCAGCGGCGTCATGCCTGGATCGGTCACGACATATGCTTCAAAGTAGAGTACGCGCTCGATGTCACGCAAAGTCATATCCAACACCATGCCAAGGCGTGATGGCAAGGACTTGAGGAACCAGATGTGGGCGCAAGGTGCGGCCAAATCGATGTGCCCCATGCGTTCGCGGCGCACCTTCGTTTGTGTCACTTCAACGCCGCACTTCTCGCAGATCACACCGCGGTGCTTCAGGCGCTTGTACTTACCGCACAGACATTCGTAGTCTTTAATAGGCCCAAAAATTTTGGCGCAAAAAAGTCCATCACGCTCAGGCTTGAACGTGCGGTAGTTAATGGTCTCTGGCTTTTTAACTTCGCCAAAAGACCATGAGCGAATCTTCTCGGGAGATGCCATTGCAATTTTGATGGCGGAGAAATTTTCAGTAGGCGTGAATTGCTTAAAGAGGTCAAGAATGGATTTCATGTGTGTTCCTTTGTTTGTTTATTAAAAGCAATCAAACTCAAATTTTCTCGAGGTCCATGTCGATACCCAGCGAGCGGATCTCTTTGACCAGCACGTTGAACGACTCGGGCATACCCGCTTCAATCGTGTGCTCGCCTTTGACGATGCTCTCGTAGACCTTGGTACGACCTTGCACGTCATCAGACTTGACCGTGAGCATCTCTTGCAAGATGTACGACGCGCCATAAGCCTCGAGTGCCCAGACTTCCATCTCGCCAAAACGCTGACCACCGAACTGAGCTTTACCGCCCAATGGCTGCTGCGTGACCAAGCTGTAAGGACCTGTCGAGCGAGCGTGCATTTTGTCATCGACCAAGTGATGCAGCTTTAGAACGTGCATGTAGCCGACCGTGACGGGACGCTCAAACTTGTCGCCCGTCTGACCATCGAACAATGCGGCTTGCGTGCGAGTCGCGTTCAAGCCCTTTTTCTTCGCCACTTCATCAGGATACGCCAGTTGCAACATCGACTGAATTTCAACTTCGGTAGCACCATCAAACACGGGGGTGGCAAACGTCACGCCTTTTGAGAGCTGCACAGCCATCTCGCGCACATCTTCATCCTTGAGCTTGGAGAGGTCTTCTTTTTTGCCTGAATTGTTGTAAATTACTTCCATCGCCTGACGAAGTTCGGCGACTTTAGCTTCGGCTTGCAGCAAATCACCAATGCGCTGGCCAATCCCTTTAGCCGCCCAGCCCAAATGGACCTCAAGCACCTGACCGACGTTCATTCGAGAAGGCACGCCTAGTGGATTCAAAACGATATCGCAAGGCGTTCCGTCAGCCATAAATGGCATGTCTTCGACAGGCACGATCTTGGAGACCACACCTTTATTGCCGTGGCGACCCGCCATCTTGTCACCTGGTTGCAGACGACGCTTGACAGCCAAGTACACCTTCACCATTTTGAGCACGCCTGGTGGCAATTCGTCACCTTGCGTCAGCTTGGTGCGCTTCTCTTCAAACGCTAGGTCAAAGTCATGACGCGTTTGTTCCATCCCGTTTTTGATCGACTCCAGCGATGCAGCCACATCTTCGTCTGCGGGACGAATATCAAACCAGTGGAACTTCTCGACCGAAGCCAAATATTCCTTGCTGATTTTTGTACCTTTTGCGAGTTTTGCAGGGCCGCCGTTGGCTGTTTTTCCATTGAGCAATTTCTCAATACGGTCAAACGCATCCGCTTCCACAATACGCAATTGATCGTTCAAATCAAGACGGAAGCGCTTGAGCTCGTCGTCAATAATTTGCTGTGCACGCTTGTCACGTACGATGCCTTCGCGGGTAAAGACTTGCACGTCAATGACGGTGCCCGAGCTACCTTGGCTAACGCGCAGTGATGTGTCTTTCACATCGCTGGCTTTTTCGCCAAAGATCGCGCGAAGCAGTTTCTCTTCAGGCGTCAGCGTCGTCTCGCCCTTTGGCGTGACCTTACCAACTAAGGTGTCACCAGGCTGCACTTCTGCACCCACATAAATGATGCCTGACTCGTCCAAACGATTGAGTTGCTGCTCCGCCAAATTCGGAATATCACGCGTAATTTCTTCCGCACCCAATTTGGTATCTCGAGCGGCAATCGTCAACTCTTCGATATGAATTGAGGTGTAGCGGTCTTCTGACACCACACGTTCAGAGATCATGATCGAATCTTCGAAGTTGTAGCCGTTCCATGGCATGAAAGCCACCAGCATATTTTGACCCAAGGCCAGCTCACCAAGGTCAGTGGATGCACCGTCTGCAACCACATCGCCTTTGGCGATTTTGTCGCCCAACTTAACGATAGGACGTTGATGGATATTCGTGTTTTGATTGGAACGTTGATACTTAATCAAGTTATAGATATCAACACCCACTTCGCCAGCTTTTGCCTCGGAATCGTTGACGCGAACCACAATCCGACTCGCATCCACATAGTCCACCACACCACCGCGTGTGGCAGTCACTACAGTACCCGAGTCAATGGCAGCAACTCGCTCAATACCTGTTCCAACAAATGCCTTTTCAGGACGGAGCACTGGCACCGCTTGACGCTGCATGTTCGCACCCATCAGCGCACGGTTTGCATCGTCATGCTCTAAAAACGGCACGAGAGATGCAGCAACTGACACGATCTGCGCAGGCGACACATCCATGTATTGAATACGCTCGGCACCCAAGAGCACAGACTCGCCCATCTCACGAGCAGAGATCAAATCGCCTGTCAATGTGCCTTCTGCATCTAGCACTGCGTTGGCCTGCGCAATCACATACTTGCCTTCTTCGATAGCCGACAAGTAATCAATTTGCTTGGTTACTTTGCCATCAATTACGCGGCGATACGGCGTTTCAATAAAGCCGTATTCATTCAAGCGCGCATAAAGTGCCAATGAGTTAATCAGTCCAATGTTTGGACCTTCAGGCGTCTCAATTGGACAGACACGACCGTAATGCGTGACGTGCACGTCACGGACTTCAAAGCCAGCACGTTCGCGCGTCAAGCCGCCAGGTCCAAGGGCAGAAACACGGCGCTTGTGCGTGATTTCAGACAGTGGATTAGTTTGATCCATGAACTGTGACAGTTGGCTTGAGCCAAAGAACTCTTTGAGCGAAGCCGTAATAGGCTTGGAGTTAATCAAATCATGCGGCATGAGCGGTTCTTGGCCAGGACCGCCTTCGGCCTGACCTAAACGCTCTTTCACAGCTTTTTCGATACGCGCCAGACCCACACGATATTGGTTTTCAGCCAATTCACCCACGCAGCGCACACGGCGATTGCCGAGATGATCAATGTCATCAACTTGACCGTTACCGTTACGCAAGTCAACCAAAATTTTCACCACATGCATGATGTCGTCGTTAGACAACACCATGGAGCCCGTGGACTCTGGACGACCCACACGGGCGTTGAATTTCATACGGCCCACGCGCGACAAGTCATAGGTATCTGGGTTGTAGAACAAACGTTGGAAGAGCGCTTGCACAGCATCTTCTGTTGGTGGCTCGCCAGGACGCATCATGCGGTAAATAGCCACGCGCGCCGCCAATTCATCAGCAGTCTCGTCTGAACGCAAAGTCTGCGAAATGTACGCACCTTGATCAAGTTCGTTGGTATAGATACACGCAATGTCGGTGATACCGCTACTGCGCAATTTTTTAAGCAACACTTCAGTCAATTCGTCATTGGCCTTAGCAATAATTTCGCCTGTCTCATCCTCAACAATGTTGTTAGCAAGCACACGGCCCAGCAAGAAATCTTCTGGCACGCTGATGTGCGTTGTATTTGATGCTTCCAGCTCTTTGGTATGACGTGCGGTAACACGCTTGTCCTTGGCAACGACCACATTACCTTTTTTATCAGTAATGTCAAAACGGGCGACTTCACCGCGTAAACGCTCGGCCACGAAGGCCATTTGCGCACCACTATCTTGCAATTTAAATGCATCGTTTACAAAGAAGTTAGCAAGAATGCTTTCGTTATTCAGACCAATCGCTTTGAGCAAAGTGGTCACAGGCATTTTGCGGCGGCGATCCACACGGAAGTACAAGATGTCCTTTGGGTCGAATTCAAAATCGAGCCATGAACCGCGGTAAGGGATGATGCGAGCAGAGAAAAGCAATTTGCCCGAGCTGTGAGTCTTGCCCTTATCGTGCTCAAAAAACACGCCTGGACTACGATGCAACTGGGAAACAATCACGCGCTCGGTACCGTTGATGATGAACGAACCCTTATCGGTCATCAAAGGCACTTGCCCCATATAGACTTCTTGCTCTTTCACTTCTTTCACCACTTTAGACTGCGGTGTTGAAGTCTCGCGATCATAAATAATCAGTTGCACACGGGCACGTACGGCAGAGCCGAACGTCAAGCCACGCGTTTGGCATTCACGCACATCAAAAGCTGGCTTGCCGAGGTTGTACTCAAGGAACTTCATCTCGACAAAACCGTTGTGTGACACGATGGGAAAGGCGGCCGTAAACGCCGCTTGCAATCCTAAGTCCACACGGTCTTTGTTGGCAACATCTGCCTGTAAAAACGACACATATGCGTCTCGCTGCATTTGCAGCAAGTATGGAATCGCGATGACGGTTTCGCGACCGCCGAAGCTTTTGCGTATACGTTTGCGCTCAGTAAATGAATACGCTGTTTTGGTTTGCGTGCTGGCCATAGAACACCCCTTTTGAAGTTTCAAATTGATGTGAATAAATCACTAAATGACAGTGCGACTTGGTGACTGGCCGCTACCAGTCATTGGCGGACGGTGTGGCATTGCACCACACCCGAACCAAGCTATTTTTCTTTGCAGAAAACACTAAAAAGCACACTCGCTAACCAAGTTAGCCAATGTGCTTGATGGTGGCCTCTTATTTGAGTTCGGCCTTAGCGCCTGCTTCTTCAAGCTTCTTCTTAGCGGCTTCAGCGTCGGCTTTGTTAGCGCCTTCTTTAATTGCTTTAGGTGCGCCGTCAACCAGATCTTTAGCTTCTTTTAAGCCCAAACCGGTGATTTCGCGAACCGCTTTAATCACGGACACTTTTTGCGCACCAGCTTCAAGCAAAATCACGTTGAATTCTGTCTTCTCTTCAGCAGCAGCAGCAGGGCCGGCAGCAGCAGCGGGACCCGCAGCAGCAGCAGCACTCACACCAAATTTCTCTTCGATGGCTTTCACCAAGTCGTTGAGGTCCATAACCGACATCGTATCGAGTGCGGTCAAAAATGCGTCTTTATCAAATGCCATTTTTATATTTCCTAATATCTATAGTTGGGATTGAAGTGGTTAAGCAACCACTTCGCCTTTTTTCTCTGCCAATACAGCCAACACGCGTGCGGTACGCGTGATAGGCGACATGAGCAAGCCACAAATTTGTGACAAGAGCACTTCCCGGCTTGGGATGCTTGCTAATTGCTTAACACCAGCTACATCTAAAAGCTTGCCAGCAAATGCACCTGCACGAATCACTAACTTGTCGTTAGTTTTCGCGAAGTCAGCAACCACTTTCGCGGCTGCAACTGCATCTTCTGAAAAACCATAAATAAGCGGACCTGTCATCTGCTCGGACACCACTTCAAACGGGCTTCCAGCCACAGCACGGCGTGCCAGTGTGTTTTTAAGCACACTGAGACTCACACCTTTGCTGCGGGCTTCGACGCGCAGTTTGGTCATAGCTTGCACCGTGATACCACGGTATTCAGCAATAACGAGTGTCTGAGCTTTTGCGGCGAGGCCAGTCACTTCTTCAATGACGGCGGATTTCTCACTGCGGTTAAGACTCAAAGTTCTCTCCTTCAAAATGTGTTCGTTGAGGCAATCTCAGAACACGGCCATTTTTTAGCGACCAACTAATTTCATTTAACTGAAGTTAGCGAGCACGCCCGTCTAGGTTGGAAATTAAGAAGTCATCCTTGCGGGCAACAACACCAACCGTCTTGGATGAGTTTTAGCTCACCACTTCACAAGTTATGCCTGCTTACGCAGCCACACTTTGTAAATCTATACGTGCACCTACACCCATGGTGGAGGACACTGCAGCCTTGCGCAGGTAAACACCTTTGCTTGAAGCTGGTTTTGCTTTTGTTAAAGCCTCTAAGAGCGCAGCCAAGTTACCTTGGATTTGCTCTGTAGTAAACGAGCGGCGACCCAAGGTCGAATGCACGATACCTGCTTTATCAACGCGAAATTGCACTTGACCTGCTTTAGCGTTTTTAACTGCCGTAGCAACGTCAGGCGTAACCGTACCGACTTTAGGGTTAGGCATCAAACCGCGTGGACCAAGGATCTGGCCGAGCGTACCAACCACACGCATGGCGTCTGGAGCAGCAATCACCACATCAAACGGCATATCACCTGCTTTGACCATGGCGGCCAAATCATCCATACCTACGATGTCAGCGCCAGCAGCTCTAGCTTCTTCAGCTTTAGCGCCTTGGGCAAACACCGCAACGCGAACCGTTTTCCCTGTCCCATTTGGCAGCACAACCGCGCCGCGAACGACTTGGTCCGACTTCTTGGCGTCGATACCGAGTTGTACAGCCACGTCAATGGATTCGTCGAACTTAGCAGTAGCGTACTGCTGCACTAACGCAAGCGCCTCGCCGATTGGGTACAACTTGTTGCTATCGATTTTTCCTGCGGAAAGTTTTTGTTTTTTTGTTAGTTTGGCCATGATTACACGCCCTCCACATTCACACCCATGGAGCGAGCAGAACCAGCAATCGTACGAACAGCCGCATCCATATCGGCAGCAGTCAAGTTTTTCATTTTTGCAGTTGCAATGGCTTCTAGCTGTGCACGCGTAATTTTGCCCACTTTGTCAGTGTGCGGACGTGCAGAACCTTTAACAAGATTGATTGCTTTTTTAATCATATAAGTGGCAGGCGCGGTGCCCATCACAAACGTGAAGCTCTTGTCAGCAAATGCGGTAATCGTGACGGGCACTGGCATGCCAGGCTCCATACCTTGGGTCTGCGCGTTAAACGCTTTGCAGAACTCCATGATGTTCAAACCACGTTGACCCAGAGCTGGGCCAATAGGTGGCGACGGGTTGGCTTTACCTGCTGGAACTTGCAGCTTAATAAAACCGACAATTTTCTTTGCCATAGTTTTTCCTTTTCGGGTTCAGACGTTTTAGGATCAGAAGAATATCCGCCTATAACTCCCCGTTTGGGTGAACGACTCTTACCTCAAACGCTACACCGAGTCGGTGAGTGCAGCATCAAATTTTTAAACTAAATTAAGCTTTTTCAACTTGAGAGAACTCAAGCTCCACTGGCGTAGAACGACCAAAAATGGTCACCGCCACACGTAGCTTATTCTTCTCGTAATTAGCCTCTTCAACCGTGCCATTGAAGTCCGCAAATGGACCTTCTTTCACGCGGACGTATTCACCCACGGTAAATTCAACCTTATGACGCGGGTGATGCGCACCATCGCTCATTTGATCAACAATTTTTTGCACTTCGGCTTGGCTAATTGGCACGGGCTGGTTACGCCCACCACCCACAAAACCTGTCACCTTGTTTGTATGCTTAACCAGATGCCAAGACTCATCATCCATGATCATCTCAACCAAAACGTAGCCTGGGAAGAACTTACGCTCAGTCGTTTTGCGCTGACCATTCTTCATCTCCACCACTTCTTCGGTGGGAACCATGATGCGGCCAAACTTGGACTCTACGCCCGCACGAACGACGCGCTCCATGATATTGCGTTCAACCGCTTTTTCCATGCCCGAATAAGCATGAACAACGTACCAGCGCATATCAGGATTTGCTGGCGCAGCCAACTTACCATCCACAGGTGCTAAGGCCTCAACCATTGCTGCATCACTCATTATTTTTTCCATCCCAAAATAAGGTCATAGAGCACCCACTCTAAAGTTTTGTCCGTAATCCACAGCATCAAAGCCATGAGAACCACAAACCCGAATACGTAAAGCGTCAACTGAATGGCTTCCTTGCGGCTAGGCCAAACCACCTTTTTTAGTTCACGCCAAGAGTCGCGAAATAATGCGACTAATTCTTTACCCGACTCAGACAGAAGGTACAGAACGACAGCAATTGCAAGCCCAGCAATTAAAATAAGCCATTGAGCGAGTGCGCCCTGCTTATCCAACAGGTAAAAGCCTGCGACAGCCGCAAGCGCCAAAAGCAAAGCCCCATAGACTTTGCCCTTATCCGCGAACGTGTTAACAGTTTGTACTGGTTGATTGGCCACAAATTCTTTCTATTTACTTCATAAACCACGAATCAGGATTGAATCGTGGCAGGGGCGGAGGGCCTCGAACCCCCAACCTTCGGTTTTGGAGACCGACACTCTGCCAATTGAGCTACGCCCCTACTTTTATCTTTAAGCCAAAATCTTAGCCACAACGCCAGATCCGACGGTACGACCACCTTCGCGAATCGCAAAGCGCAAGCCCTCTTCCATCGCAATCGGGTTGATGAGTTTCACGGTGATTCCCGTGTTATCGCCTGGCATCACCATCTCTTTGCCTTCTGGGAGTTCGATCGCACCCGTTACGTCCGTTGTACGGAAGTAGAACTGTGGG
>JANPAS010000110.1:0-5742 GCA_031430035.1 Comamonadaceae bacterium
TGCCGACTTAGAGCGCACGTTTGCGCAGGCGTTTGATCCTAGTTTTCATTTGCTCACCATGTATGCCAGTCACGACGACGCACTACCTGCCTTGCGCGACCACATGGGTCAGCAAGGCCTGCATTTAGATGTGCGTTTTTGCGGCAGCGTGGATGCCATTCGGGCGCTCAACGAAGAGCGCTGCGTGATCGCGGGATTTCATTGCCTAGAACAACCCAAGCGTAGCTCGGTTGCGGCGCAAAGTTACCGCAAGTTGCTAGAGCGCGGCAAACACAAAATCATTGGATTTGCCACAAGGGAGCAGGGTTTGGTTGTCCGAGCAGGTAATCCACTGGGGCTAAAGAGTCTGCAAGATGTGGTGACAAAAAAAGCACGTTTTGCCCAGCGCAGCCAAGGCTCTGGCACACGCGTATTGCTGGCGGAGTTGATGCAGCAAGCAAAACTGAGTCTTGCCGATTTGCAAAACACGGCATTAGAGGAACCCTCACATAGCGCGATTGCGCAGGCGGTCGCATCGGGTGAGGCCCAAACTGGGTTGGCCATTAAAGCCGCCGCGCACAATCTAGGCTTAGATTTTGTACCCTTGGCGCAAGAAAACTATTGGCTGGTATGCCTCAAATCGGCGCTGGAGTCTGAGCCCATCACTCATCTGCGGCAATTTTTAGAAACGCAGGATTGGCAGCACAAACTAGCGCAAATCAGTGGCTACGCGCCACATGAATCAGGGCAAGTGCAGTCCTTGCAACGAATCTTGCCTTGGTGGCCAGCAGCTTAAACGGGCTTGCTCAAGCGCTCCACTTGACCGCGCCCGAATACGCAGTCGCCAGCACCACAATGCCAAACGCAATGCGGTACCAAGCAAACGCCACAAAGCTGTGCGTGGCAATGTATTTGAGCAGCCAGCGCACGCAAACCCACGCGCTTAAAAATGAAAACAACAATCCGACTGCGAACATCGGCGCGTCGGCCATCGACAAGAGTGCGCGTTCTTTGTAGAGGCTGTACGCGCCAGCGCCAATCAGTGTGGGTATGGCGAGATAGAAAGAAAAATCGGTTGCCGCTTTGCGCGAAAGCCCCAGCAGCATCCCACCAATAATCGTTGCGCCGCTGCGGCTTGTGCCAGGAATCATGGCGAGGCATTGGACGAGGCCGACCTTGAGGGCGAGGAGTGGGGTCATGGACTCGACAGTTGCAGTCACCTCAAAGCGCTTGTCGCGCTTTTCGACCCACAAAATAATCAATCCACCCACAATAAACGTCGTCGCTACCACCACAGGCGTAAACAAATGCGCTTTGATGTACTTGCCAAACAAGAGTCCAAGCACCACGGCAGGCACAAAAGCAATCAGCACATTCAGCGCAAAAGCGCGGCTAGCTTGGCTTGTGGGCAAGGTGACGACCGTGTCCTTGATCTTTTGCCAGTACACCATGATGACGGCGAAGATCGCGCCCGTTTGAATGGCGATATCAAACACTTTGGCTTTGTCGTCGTCAAACCCGAGTAGTGCGCCTGCAAGAATCAAGTGTCCCGTGGACGAGATGGGCAGGAATTCGGTGAGTCCCTCGACGATGCCCATGAGGGCGGCTTTGAGTAAGAGTGTGATGTCCATAAACGACCTATTCGATTGCCTTGATTCCTGAGACTTTAAATCCCACATCCAAAACTTTGCCTTTGCGACCACGTGGTGCGGTGGTCATGGCAATCATTTTGTGATCGAGTTTTTCTGTTTTTTCTTTGCCGCCGCGCCCCAAGCCATACAGCATTGCTGCCGCGCCCTGCGCAATCACGGCTACGCCTGCCAGCACGTCTTTTGCGTCTATGTCCATGAGCATCAAGCCGCGTCCACCGCCTGCCATTTGGCGCAAATCGGTAAGTGCAAAGCTGAGCAGGCGACCTTCTCGCGAGCTGCATACCACCTGCCTTGCGGCCATAGGTGGCTGGGAAGCCATAGCCGATGTGGCTTGCGGAGCAGCAGGCATATGAACGGGTGTATTTAAGCTTTCACCTTTACCCGCGTGTTCGCCTAAGCTCACAAACGCTTTGCCCGCTTTTTGCCGCGAAATCATATTGGCGACGCTGGCGTAAAAACCGTAGCCGCCGCTGCTGGACAAGAGTAACTGCTCCTCCACTGCGCCTGCAAAATAATATTGCGCTTGCGTGCCAGCTTCTAGTTCAATCAAGCTTGAAACCGGCTGTCCATCGCCGCGTCCGCCAGGCAATGCTGACACCGCAGCCGAGTACACACGGACTCCTTTGTCGTTGGCCGTGCCAAACACGATGAGCGCGTCAATCGAGCGGCATTCGAACGTTGCGTGCAAGGCATCACCCGCCTTAAACGTGAGCGTGTTTTTGTCCACGCCGTGCGCTTTTTGCGTGCGCACCCAGCCTTTCTCACTCACGATCACAGTCATGGGTTCATCGACAATTTTGATCTCGGCAATCACGCGGCGCTCTTCTTGAATCAAGGTGCGGCGTGCGTCGGTAAACACTTTTGCGTCCGCTTCAATTTCTTTAATCATTAAGCGCTTGAGCGTCGCGGGACTGTTCAAAATCTCTTCCAACTTGGCTTGCTCGGTTCGCAATTCAGATAGCTCTTGCTCAATCTTGATGGCTTCTAGTCTTGCAAGCTGGCGCAGACGAATTTCTAAGATGTCTTCCGCTTGGCGGTCACTGAGTTTGAAGCGGGCAATCAGCGCGGCTTTGGGTTCATCGGACTGCCTGATGATGGCAATCACTTCGTCGATATTGAGCAGCACAATTTGCCGCCCCTCCAAGATATGAATTCGCTCCAAGACTTTGCCGAGGCGGTGTTTGCTGCGTCGCTCAATGGTTTGTGCGCGGAACATAATCCACTCGTTTAGCATTTGGCGCAGGCTCTTTTGAATCGGCCTGCCGTCAATGCCAATGGCGGTCATGTTGATGCTGGACGAGGTCTCCAGCGAGGTGTGTGCCAAGAGCACCCGAATCAAATCTTGCTGCTCCACGCGTGAGCTTTTGGGTTCAATCACGATGCGCACCATCGCGTCTTTATTCGACTCGTCACGCACGGTATCGACGACCGACAAAAACGTAGCTTTGAGCTGTACCTGCTCCGCTAGCAGCGCCTTCTTGCCCGTCTTCACCTTGGGATTGCTAATCTCTTCAATCTCGCCCAGCACGCTGGCGGTACTCACGCCTGGCGGCAACTCGTCAATGATCAATTGCCATTGCCCGCGAGCCAGGTCTTCGATGTGCCAACGCGCCCGCACCTTGAGCGAGCCGCGCCCCGTTTTGTAGGCCTGCGCAATGTCGGCGGCGGAGCTAATGATTTGTCCGCCGCTGGGGTAATCAGGCGCAGGAAGAATCGCAAACAGCTCGTCGTCTGTGAGCTTAGGATCTTTGATGAGTGCGACGCAAGCCTGCGCCACTTCGCCTAAATTGTGGCTCGGGATTTCGGTCGCCAAGCCAACTGCGATGCCGCTGGCGCCATTCAGCAAATTGAATGGCAAGCGAGCTGGCAATTGGCGCGGCTCTTCGGTCGAGCCGTCGTAGTTGGGAATAAATTCCACCGTGCCCATGTCGATTTCGTCCATCAGCAGCGTTGTGATTTTGCTGAGGCGTGCTTCGGTGTAGCGCATGGCTGCGGCGTTGTCGCCGTCGCGCGAACCAAAGTTGCCTTGGCCATCGACGAGTGGATAGCGCTGCGAAAAATCCTGCGCCATCCGCACCATGGCGTCATATGCCGCTTGGTCGCCGTGCGGGTGAAAACGACCCAGCACATCACCGACCACACGTGCTGATTTGACGGGACGTGCGCCCGCATTACCGTTAGGTCCACCAAACCCCAGCCCCATGCGCGACATGGAATAGAGGATGCGCCGCTGCACAGGTTTTTGCCCGTCGCATACGTCGGGCAAGGCGCGGCCTTTGACGACGCTAAGCGCGTATTCCAAATAGGCTTGCTGCGCGTAGTGCGCGAGCTCTAGTGATTCGCCTTCGGGTTCAATGGTGATGATGTTGTCTTGCATGTCGTGTTTGGGTTGCTTGAGTTCTTATTTGAGGGGTAGTCCATTTGCCCGCCCCTTGGTAGGCCGCAGTGGGTCTGGTCCAGCGGGTGCCTTGGGCTGAGGGGCCACGGCTGGCATGGCTTGTGGGGGAGGGGGTGGTTTGAGCGCGGCATACATCTGCGTGACTGTGCGCACGTAGTTTTGCGTCTCGGGGTAATTAGGGATTTTGTTGCCCGCTTTTTGCACCGCACCTTCGCCTGCGTTGTAGGCGGCCAGCGCCAAGTCGAGTTGCCCTTTAAACAGCGTCAGCAGATCGCGCAGATAGTGCGAGCCCGCATGGATATTGGTGTGCGGGTCAAACAATTTTTGCTGCTGCGATGTGCGTCTATCGCCCTGCACGCCGTATCTGGCGGCCGTTTCAGGAATGAGCTGCATCAGCCCCAGCGCGCCCTTGGGCGAAATGGCGGTGGCATTAAAGCCAGATTCGGCGGCAATCAGCGCTTGCAGCAATTCGACATCGAGCAGATATTTGTGCGCGGCAGCTTGCATGTGCGGACGCACCGCCTTGAGCGTCGTCGAGGACTCAAAAAATGCCGCAAGCTTGGGGGAAAGTGGCGAAACGAATGGCGGAGGCAGCAAACAGGGGTCAGCGCCAAACAATTGGGGTCGGGTGCAGGTAGCCGCTTGCGGCGATTCGTCACCTGACCCCAATTGGCTTGGCGCGGGTTCTGGCGAAATCGCTTTAGAAAACAACTCATATCGATCATCCAGCTTAGTCGCCGAAAAATGCCCCACGCCTTTGTCGTCAATAAAGCCCCAAATTTCGGCGTGAGCTGCGCATATCCCTAGCCAAACAACAACACACGCAGCGACAAATTTACACATCAATCTCAATCCCGTCACCATGAATTTCCATCAGCTCGCGCCGTGATGCTGCTTCGCCCTTGCCCATGAGCTTGGTCATTTGCACGTGCGTTTGCGCGAGGTCTAGCTCGTGCCAACGCACGGGCAGCAAGCGCCGCGTATCGGGGTTCAAAGTCGTATCCCAGAGCTGCTCAGCGTTCATTTCGCCCAGACCTTTGAAGCGGCTGATTTGGCAGCGCTCGCGTGCCACGCCATCCTTGGAGGCCTTATCCAGCAAGGCTTGCAGCTCGCCGTCGTCTAGCGCGTATTGTTTGCTGGCGGGCTTTTTGCCGCGAGCGGGGACATCCAGCCTAAACAACGGCGGACGCGCAATGTAGATGTGCCCCGTCTCAATCAGTTTGGGGAAGTGACCTGAAACTCTATCGCATCCCCGAACGCATGACCGTCAATGCCAAGGGACAAAAACAGGTCGCGATGCTCGTCCAGCCCAAAGCCAAATTCCGCCGCGTTTATCGTGCCGACCCCATCGGCTATGGCTGGCATCAGCCGTTATTGAGCCTAACGCCGATGCTGATTGGTAAGAACGAAAAACTCGATGGCCTTGGCCTACCGCTACCATCCGGCACCGGCATGGTGTTTGAAAACAGCGCCTATGGCAGCCAGCTGATCGGCGAGATTATGGTCAAGGACCGCGCGATTGGCGACGAAATCGAACTCAGCCTGCCTGCGTCAATGGCGGTCAAAATTGCCACCACGCGGATTTCGCAGGATAAGAGCCGCATGATTTATACAATGCGGCTGTCCAACGCGAATCCCTATGCGATCAGTGCCGAAATCCGCATGCCGGATACCATTCGGGATATGCCGGATGGTGTGCGCAAAAAAGACGGG
>JANPAS010000111.1:0-3686 GCA_031430035.1 Comamonadaceae bacterium
AACATCCAACAATACGTCACAGGCAAGTCTCTGGACGGCCTGTATTTGGTCATAGGCGAGCAAGAGCGCCTGATTCGCCAAGACCCCGTGGGCACAGGCAGCGCCATTTTGACCAAAGTATTTGGGATTTTTAAGTAGGCCTATGCCTACCGCACCGCAGACCGCATCGCTTGCGTGATGGCGACTGTTTCCATGCTCACCGTCACGACACGCGTAAGCAAGTCGATGACATGCTCTTTGTAGTCTGCAAAACGGTAAGTATCAAATTTTTCTCGCAGCGTGGCATCTTTGGGTTTGCGCTCTTTGTATTGGTCTAGCACCCAGTCAATAGCGCTGCGGTTGCCAAGTTTGTAGTCCCACGCCGCTGACGAAATGCCGCGCAAAGTGGTTTCAGTGTCAATGGTAATGCTGCCCGAGTGCGGCTCAGAACGCAGCACGGCTTTGGGCTTGAGCCCTGAAGCACGTACTTTTTCGTCGGGTGCGTCGGTGCGCGTCAATGCATATGGTTGAGCCGTCTCGTAACCAATATGCAAGTCCATTAGTGCCTTGCCCCAAGCCGCCCACTGCTCAAAACCCACGTACATAGGAATGCGCGGAAACTCCCGTTTGAGGTTTACTGCGTATTGTTCTCTGTAAACCGGATCGTGCAAAATGCCGTAACAATAGTGGAATATGGCTACTTTGTTGATTTTTTTAGATGTCTCTCCAGCAGCCGCTTTGTAATGGGCGACGAACTGCTTGAGCGCCCAGTCGGTGATGTTCTCAGCATCCACATCCCCTTGGGCATTGAGTGACTGTGGCATTCCATAGGTTTTTTCCAAAAAATCCAAACCAAACGGTGCGGTAGTGGCGAGCGCATGAAACGGCTTGCTTGCACCTGGCCCTGTGATGCAAATACTGGGCTTATCCTTAGAAAACAAATGCATCGACCCTGCCTCGTCCACCAGCAGGCGCGAAGCATAGATGAATTGCTTGACAAATGGCCGGTACGACTCGCGGCTGAGTTGCGCGTCTAAAAACGCCTCATTTTTATGGTTTGTCGCTTTCCGTTTGAGGTTTCTAGACCACTTGATACGCCCATCGTAGACTGGTTGTTTGTCTAAGTTGTCTGTGTACACGCTTAAGAAATACTGCACTTTGGCGGCTAAGTTTGTTTTGCTCTCATCGATCACCCATTCATCGCGGTTGGTAGATATACCCAATGAAAAATGCTTAAAAATCGCTCTCTCTTGACCCGTTGCTACGGCTGCCTTGGTCTCTTTGCTGGCCAAAGGCATGAAGCTGCCGAAGTCGTTGTTGGTTAAGTTCAACCAGTTATTGGTTGTATCGGGCTCTATGCGCTCAAAGCTGAGCGAACGCAGGGTTTGGCTGCTTAGAAAGCTAATTTTCTCCTCGGCGGTTTCCATTTCTGGGCGGCGGGTGTAGTGCACACGGCATTTGCTGGGCGCGGCTCGGTGCGCCTTTGCAGCAGTCGCGCGTTTAATCATAAAGCTGATGGCCACGCCCGCTTGGATACCAAACACATTGTGTTTCGTACCACTGAGTTTGGGGTTGGCACGCACGTCGCCACCTAGGTCAACGATGTAAATATCCGAGAACTCCTGAGCCACTGTTTTGCGAAAGCCGTCAAAGGTGCGGCTTTCGATGAAACTGCGGTTGGTTACAAAAGCCAAAATGCCGTTCTCGCTCAATCGGTCGCTCGCCCAACGAAAAAACCGCGCATACATGTCATACAGCTTGGTTTTTTGCGCGGTACTTTCAAAAATATAACTGTCTTTGATGCGTTGGTCGATGTGTGGATATTCGCGGTTTTTGTTGTTGTCGTTTTCGCTGGCTTGGTTGGCGTTATAAGGCGGATTTCCGATCACCACGCTGATTCGCTTGCTGTTTTGACGCTTGATACGGGCGACGTTTTCTTCGCTCACGCTGCCAAAAAGCTCAGCCGTGGTGCCACGCGCCGCCGTGTGTAAGCCCACGTTGTCCAGCGTGTCCACGAAGCATAAATTTGGAAACTCTTCGTATTGCCCTGTGATGGCCGCGTAAGTGGCTTCAATATTCAAGTTGGCCACGTAATAGGGCAATATAGCCACCTCGTTGGCATGCAGCTCGTTTTTGTATTTGTATTCGAGCTTTTTCGGCTGCCCACGAAAGTGTTCCAGCAGCTCGCAAATAAACGTGCCCGTGCCAGTGGCAGGATCCAAAATATCGACATCTTTGTCGATCAGATTTTTACCGAAATGCTGCTCGCACAACCAATCTGCCCCATCAATCATGAAGCGCACGATTTCATTGGGGGTGTAGACCACGCCCAAGCGGTCGGCGGCTTTGGTGTTGTAAACTTTGTAAAAGTTCTCGTAAATCACCTTGAGAAAAGTTTGCTTTTCGCTGTGGCTACCAATTTGCGCGGCGGCGGCGCGTATTGCGGCGTAGTAAGTCTCCAAGCCTTTGAGGGTTTGTTTTTTAAGTGCCCCTGTGAAAAATACACCCTCTAGCGCATACAACTCGCGGGCTATGTTGTTATCTCTATGAAATTCGCTGTCAAATACTTTACTGAAAATCTCTTCGGTGAGAATGTGCTGAATCAGCATTTCACGCACATCTGCGGCGTTCAAACTGCGGTTGATCGCTTCCTGCGCATGGGCTAAAAATTTGGCAGATGCGGCACGAAATTGCGCATTGACTGCATCTTGTGCACCAATCATTTCACGCAGCGCTTGCAAAACGCTGGGCAAGTCTGTCTTGAACTGCTCTACCGCAGCCCGAAAATCTGCTATTTCTGGTCGCTCAAAGCCAAAGAATAGTTTAAGAAGCTTGGCAAGCGCCGTGGTATCAACCATCTCACAGCGAAGCACTTCTTGGCGGTTTTGCCACAACACGGCCACTGTGTCGTCACTGAAAATGATATTGTCTTGTGGGTAGCCTTTTTTAAATTTTTTGTCTACTTCTGCATTCAGATCGTCGTCAACGTCTTTGGCTTCCCAATAGCCCAGTGGCATGCGCAGCTCGTGCAATAGCGCGCCGTCAACTGCAATATTGGTCTTGGCTGCGGTTTTGAGCGGGTATTCCGCCAAAAAAACCAATCCCTGTTGCTTACCCCACGCCTTGAGCAGGTCTTTGAACGCCTCACGCACAATGGTCTCGCGGCTACTACCGCTGACTTTTTTAATTAAATCAAACTGTTTGAGGTAATCGTTGATCAAAATTTGGCTCATATGACGTGACTATAGCGTTACGAAAGGCCTTCGTTTCGGGCATTCAGCATAAATCGCCACTGATTTTGCATGAATGCCGGCCGTATGCGGCGTTATGCTCAATGCATGACCGACTCCCACTCCAGCGCTCCATTCTCCCCACAAGACTGGGCTTTTGCACTCGGTATTGTGCTGATTTGGGGCATGAATTTTGTGGTGATGAAGGTGGCTTTGGCAGACTTTACGGCGTTTGAGCTGGGGGCGGCGCGTTACGTGGCGGCGGCTTTGCCGCTGGTTTTTTTGGTCAAACCGCCTAAACTGCATTGGAAATTTGTGGTGTTGTATGGTTTGTGCCAAGGTGTTGGGCAGTTTGGATTTTTGTTTTCGGCGCTCAATGCGGGCATGACGGCGGCACTGGCGTCCGTGCTGATGCAAACGCAGGTATTTTTCACCGCCCTGTTTGGGCTGCTTTTCTTGCGTGAGCGCTTAGGCCAT
>JANPAS010000112.1:0-2546 GCA_031430035.1 Comamonadaceae bacterium
GGTGCTAAGAAGCCAAAGGCTAAGTAAACTGGATTTTTATTTTATCTTTGATGAAATTTCCAGCTAGTTGATAGCTAGACCCATAAATAAAGACTAGAAATAGTCAGTTGATTGATAAATAAATCAGCAAAAAATAGGTGCTGTTTCCCGCGTGGCGCGGTGAATGCAGCGTAGTGACCCAAATTCGGGTCAAGTAAGTGAAGGCCAAGATGGCTTTCGCGGTGTTTGAAAAGACACCAACTGAAGCAAAGAGGTGAAAAAATGCCACGTCGTCGCGAAGTCCCTAAACGTGAAATTCTGCCGGATCCAAAATTCGGCAACATTGAGCTCTCAAAATTCATGAACGTCATCATGGAGAGCGGTAAAAAAGCAGTCGCCGAGCGCATCATTTATGGTGCATTGGCGCAAATCGAGAAAAAGCATCCGGGCAAAGACCCAATGGAAGCTTTTGAAGTGGCAATTAACAACGTCAAGCCCATGGTGGAGGTGAAATCCCGCCGTGTGGGTGGTGCTAACTACCAAGTGCCCGTGGAAGTGCGCCCTGTGCGCCGCCTGGCATTGTCAATGCGCTGGATCAAAGAAGCCGCACGCAAGCGTGGCGAAAAATCCATGGCACTGCGCTTGGCCAACGAGCTGCTAGAGGCTACCGAAGGCCGTGGCGGCGCCATGAAAAAGCGTGACGAAGTTCACCGCATGGCAGAAGCCAACAAAGCTTTCAGCCACTTCCGCTTCTAAGCACCGACGACCGAATGGATGCCCACACGGCATCCATTCAACACGCCCCCCCTGCAATCAAGCTGTCTTGGTTGTCCGGTATAAGGGTGACATCGCAATTTATTTACCAAGGAGCCTTTATGGCACGCGCTACTCCTATCAACCGATACCGCAATATCGGTATTTCGGCCCACATCGATGCCGGCAAAACAACGACTACCGAACGTGTATTGTTTTACACGGGCGTGAACCACAAAATCGGTGAAGTGCACGACGGCGCAGCCACTATGGATTGGATGGAGCAAGAGCAAGAGCGTGGCATCACGATCACCTCTGCTGCTACCACCTGCTTCTGGTCTGGTATGAGCAAGTCGTTCGAAGAACACCGCATCAACATCATTGACACCCCCGGCCACGTGGACTTCACCATTGAGGTGGAGCGCTCAATGCGCGTGCTCGACGGCGCGTGCATGGTGTATTGCGCAGTGGGCGGCGTCCAGCCACAGTCCGAGACCGTCTGGCGTCAGGCAAACAAGTACAAAGTGCCACGGTTGGCCTTTGTCAACAAGATGGACCGCACCGGTGCGAACTTCTTCAAAGTTTACGAGCAGATGAAACTGCGCCTCAAGGCCAACCCAGTGCCATTGCAAATCCCTATCGGTGCTGAAGAAGGTTTTGCTGGTGTGGTCGACTTGGTCAAGATGAAATCCATCCTGTGGAGCGAAGCCGACAAAGGCGTGACCTTCACCTATGGCGACATCCCTGCTGACTTGGCCGACAAAGCAGCCGAATTCCGCGAAAAACTCGTGGAAGCCGCTGCTGAAGCCTCTGAAGAGCTGATGACCAAATACCTCGACGGCATTGAGCTGACCGAGTTGGAAATCAAAGCCGCCATTCGCCAGCGCGCGATTGCCTGCGAAATTCAGCCGATGCTTTGCGGTTCTGCGTTCAAAAACAAAGGCGTGCAAGCTATGTTGGATGCTGTCATCGAATACATGCCAAGTCCAGTGGACATTCCACCGGTAACCTGTATTGACGAAGACGACCAACCGACCACCCGCAAAGCCGACGACAGCGAGAAATTTGCTGCACTGGCGTTCAAGTTGATGACTGACCCGTTTGTGGGCCAGCTGACTTTCGTGCGCGTGTATTCTGGCGTGCTCAAGTCTGGCGACAGCGTCTACAACCCGATCAAAGGCAAAAAAGAGCGTATCGGCCGTATCGTGCAAATGCATGCTAACGCCCGTGAGCCAGTGGACGAAATCCGCGCTGGCGACATCGCCGCTTGTATCGGCCTCAAAGACGTGATCACCGGCGAAACCCTGTGTGACCCAGACCACCAAGTAACGCTAGAGCGCATGGTGTTCCCCGAGCCCGTGATTGCCCAAGCCGTTGAGCCGAAGACAAAAGCTGACCAAGAGAAAATGGGTATTGCCCTAAATCGCTTGGCGCAAGAAGACCCTTCGTTCCGTGTCCGCACCGACGAAGAGTCTGGCCAAACCATCATCGCCGGTATGGGCGAGCTGCACCTTGAGATCATTGTTGACCGTATGAAGCGCGAATTTGGCGTGGAAGCCAATGTAGGTAAGCCACAAGTGTCATACCGCGAAACCATCCGCAAAACGGTGGAAGACGCGGAGGGCAAGTTTGTGCGTCAGTCCGGCGGTAAAGGCCAATACGGCCACGTGGTACTCAAGATTGAGCCCAATGAACCGGGCAAGGGCATCCAATTCGTTGATGCCATTAAAGGCGGTGTGGTACCACGCGAATATATTCCTGCGGTAGAAAAAGGCATCATGGAAGCCGTCACGCAAGGCGTGCTCGCCAACTAC
>JANPAS010000113.1:0-2547 GCA_031430035.1 Comamonadaceae bacterium
ATGATGGTGTCGTCGTGGGTCATTGGCTGTCTATTGTCGGTGCATCGCGGCAAAACCCAAGTGACCAAAGTCACTGTACGAAGCCTGTGCGGCCTTGGTCGTCTGCAAAAGTCGTCAAAAAGTCATGCATTTGTCGTCATAGCGTCATATTGCTTAGATTCAATCGACATGTCTACACCAACTGGATCACCATGCAACACAACCCCCATCCCTATAAAACCGCACGGGCAGCGATTAGCGCCAGCGCGTTGACGGCGATTTGTCTGGCTTTGTCGGCTTGCGGCGGCGGAGACGATGCCATCGCGCCATCCGCCAATGTAGCTTTGCCTACAGTCCAGAGCGCGCCGGTTACCAGCGCGCTTGGAACTACCACCGGCCCAAGCTTGCCTGCCGCTATCACAGGCGTGTTTTTAGACGCCGCTGTTGAAGGCTTAGATTACACGGCTGGTAGTTCTAGCAAAGTAGCGACCGACGACAAAGGCCAGTTCACTTGTAAGACAGGCGAGACACTCACATTCACGGTAGGCGGCTATGCTTTGGGTGCGGCAGCTTGCGCTGCGATTCTGACACCGCTTTCTTTAGTGGGCACGCAAAATTTAAGCGACGTTCGGGTGCTTAACCGCTTGCTTGCATTGCAGTTGCTTGACGAGGATGGAGACCCGTCCAACGGCATCAAAATTTCTAGTGCGGTGAAGACGGCGCTGGCAAGCCGCACCATTGATTTTTCGGCTGCTGCTAGCAGTTTTGATGCAGCGATAACGGCCACACTGGCCTTGTTGCCAGACGCATACAAAGCGCGCGCCAATGGGCTCGATGGCAGGCGGATTTTAGCGCGTGAGCACTTTGAGGATACACTGGCATCCAAAACGGGTGCACCAGTGAACGATACCACCACACAGTCAACGCCGCTGGGCAGCGTCACCGCCACTATTACCCGCTATGTGGTGCAAGCGCCAGACCGTTTTTATGTGCCGTACGAAGGCAACAATGCGGCTACTAAAGCCAATTTCCCCAAAGGCTTTTTACCCTCTTATGGTTCGGGCTTGGCATTCAAGGGCAAATTGAGCGATGGCACTTTGGAGTTTTATGGATTAAGTGACCGTGGTCCTAATGGCGACGGTCCTAAAGTGCCCACCGTGGGCGGCAGTGGCACACAAGATGCCAAATATTTCCCTTCCCCTAGTTTCGTGCCTTCCTATGGCATCATCGCAGTGGGTAAAGACGGTGCAGTTCTTAAATCGAGCACGCCCATTCGCGTTAGCAGCACGCTTAGCACCAGCGGCTTGTCGCTGGCATCTGGCAGCGTAGGCAGCTCAGGCGAAGCGCCATTACTGGATGCCGCCAAATACGATACCACCACCTTGGCCGTGTTCAATGCCAACGGCCTAGATTCTGAGGCCATTGCAGTCGATACAGCCCGTGGCGTCTTGTGGGTGAGTGATGAATACGGCCCTTTTATTCTTAAAATTGATCCCGCTACAGGCATTATTTTAAAGAAATACCAGCCGGGTACGGGCGCAGCTGATTTGCCAGTGGTGTTTGCCAAACGCCGAGCCAACCGCGGAATGGAAGGGCTTACGCTTGATCTGGCTTCCGGCAAATTGCATGGCTTTTTGCAAAGTCCGCTCACTGATAGTTTGGCCACAAGCGTCTATGTGGCACCTGCCGGCTCGGGCTGTGTGGATGCTGGAAACAACAAGCGCGTGGAGCGGTATGCCAGATTTACCCGCTGGATTGAATTTGATCCAACGACTGAAACCTCCAAAATGTACGCCTACCCCCTGAACTGCGCAGACTATTTGGACAACCGCACGGGCAATGCCAAGCTGGGCGATGCAGTTTCACTGGGCAATGGTAAATTCATTGTGATTGAGCAAGGTTCTGCCCCCTCGGGCAAGGTGTCTAACCGACTCATGCTGGTAGAAATGGGCAGTGCCACCGATATTTCAGCGGTCGCCTTCAATCCCAGCACCTCAGACTTGGAAAAAAGCAGCATGTCGGGTACTGCGGTGAATACAGTGACCTATGCCAATGTGACCCCCATGAAAAAGAGCCTTTTACTGGACCTGAATACTGCAAACTGGCTCGCTGAAAAAGCCGAAGGCTTGACTTTGGTGGATGACAACACATTGGCTCTGATCAATGACAACGACTTTGGCTTAAAAACCCGTGTGTACACGAATGCAGGGGTTGAGGTGTCAGGTGCAGACATTACCAACTGCACCGCTGCTGCTGACGGCGCTTTAATAGCCAACTCGTCTTTAGGCTGCGCTGCGGGCAATACTGCACGCCCCTCGTTGGGCACCGATCTTGAACGTCCTACACGTTTATGGTTGATGCGCTTCGATAAAAAGTTAAAGGACTACAGCATTGCCCCCTGAAGCTTGGGCGCACCCACAAAAAAAGCCCGGCATGCCGGGCTTTTTTTTACGCAGAATTTAAGCCGCAGCTACTTCCAATACCAGTTTGCCAAAATTCTCGCCCTTGAAGAGTTTTAGCAGTGCAGAAGGGAAGTTTTCAATGCCTTTGACAATGTCCTCTTTGCTT
>JANPAS010000114.1:0-6332 GCA_031430035.1 Comamonadaceae bacterium
AGCGCCTCTGCGGGCACGTTTTCAAATTCGGTGGTAACAGCAAAGCACTGCTCGGCCAATGCTTGCAAAGCGGCCGTGTCGGTAAACGCGGCATTCATAAAACCACTGCTCACCTGCGCGGCAGGGCTTAAAACGCCATCCGCTTGCGCCCGAGGGTCAAACACAATCGTCTTAAAGCCCATTGCCTGCGCGGCTTGCACAAACATGCGTCCGAGCTGACCGTTGCCCAAAACGCCGAGCGTTTTTGCTCTACTCGCACCCAACGTTTTTGTCTTATCCCCTCGCCCCTCGCGGGAGAGGGCTAGGGAGAGGGGGCTAACTTTACTCACACACCGACTCCGCCGCAATCTTGGTTTGCTTGGCTCTAAATGCGGTCAATTTTTTAGCAAGCGTTTTGTCGCTTCGCGCCAGCAGCGCCACGGCGAAGAGCGCTGCATTTGCCGCTCCCGCGTCGCCAATGGCAAACGTCGCCACAGGAATCCCTTTGGGCATTTGCACAATGCTGTAGAGCGAGTCTTGCCCGCTTAAATGCTTGCTGGATACGGGTACGCCGAGCACAGGAACAATCGTTTTTGCGGCCAACATGCCAGGCAAATGCGCCGCGCCACCTGCGCCTGCAATGATGGCCTCGAGGCCACGCCCAGCAGCACCTTCGGCATAGGCGAACATAGCGTCGGGCATGCGGTGTGCCGAGACGACCTTGGCCTCAAACGCCACACCAAACTCTTCCAAAATGGCGGCGGCATGTTGCATCGTTGCCCAGTCGCTTTTGGAGCCCATCACGATGCCAATCAAAGGAGCTGCAACCACCACAGGTTTCAATTTTGTTGTCATAAATTTATGCTGCCAGCACGTCAAGTGCCTCTTGGTATTTGGCCGCAGTCGCAGCAATCACATCCGCAGGCAATGCAGGCGCAGGTGCCGTCTTGCCCCACAGGCCAAGCGCCACTTGGCCTTCCAGCCAATCGCGCAAAAATTGTTTGTCGTAGCTAGGTGGATTTTTGCCTGCCGCAAAAGCCGCATCGTATCCACTGGCAGGCCAAAAGCGTGAGCTATCGGGGGTGAGTACTTCGTCCATCAAAGTCAGCGTGCCGTGCTCGTCGAGGCCAAATTCAAACTTGGTATCGGCAATGATGATGCCCTTGGTGGCGGCGAGGCGGCTAGCCGCCTCGTAGAGCCGGGTGGAAACCTCGCGCATTTGCACGGCAAGCGGCTCGCCAATCGTGGCAATCACGGTTTCAAATGAAATGTTTTCATCGTGCTCGCCGACGGCGGCTTTAGCGGCGGGGGTGAAGATCGGGGAAGGCAAACGCTGTGCGTTTTGCAGGCCACGTTCAAGTTGCAGGCCACAGACAGTCTGACTTTGCTGATATTCGCTCCAACCAGAACCGACCAAATAGCCGCGCACCACGGCCTCAACAGGAAGCGGCTTTAAGCGCTTGACTAGCATGGAGCGGCCCGCCACGAACGCTTGCTCAGACGCACTCACTACTGACAACGGATCGTCCCCAGTTAGATGATTCGGGCAAATGTCTTTGAGTTGCTCAAACCAAAACAGCGCCATTTGCGTGAGCAATTTTCCCTTGCCAGGAATCGGCTCGCCCATGATGACATCAAACGCACTAATGCGGTCGGAGGCGACCATGAGCAGGCGGTCTTGGACACCAGCCGAGTTCACGACTGAGTAGTTGTCACGCACTTTCCCGCGTGAGTGCAGCGGCAGGGAGGTGATCATTTATTGAACAGTTTGCGCCAACGCGCCAGAAGCGTATTTGCTAGCAATCACGCTGAGCGATTCGGCTTTAATTTTCGCGCCTTGGCCTTCGCAGCCAAACTCCATGTAGCGCTGTTTGCAAATTTTTTGTGCAGCGGCGCGAGCGGGTTTGAGCCATTCACGCGCATCAAATTTATCAGGATTTTCAAACAAGAATTGACGCACCGCAGCCGTCATTGCTAAGCGAATGTCGGTGTCGATATTGATTTTTCGCACGCCAAATTGGATGGCTTTTTGGATCTCTTCCACGGGGACGCCGTAAGTTTCTTTCATATTGCCGCCAAATTGACGAATAGTCGCCAGCAAATCTTGCGGCACGCTGCTTGATCCGTGCATCACAAGGTGCGTATTGGGGATGCGCTTGTTAATCGCCATGATGCGATCAATCGCCAAAATGTCGCCTGTGGGTTTGCGCGTAAATTTGTACGCACCGTGGCTGGTGCCAATCGCAATAGCAAGTGCATCTAACTGTGTGCGCGCCACAAAATCGGCCGCTTGCTCGGGGTCGGTGAGTAACTGCTCGCGCGTCATCGTGGCGTCTGTCCCGTGACCGTCTTCTTTGTCGCCCTTCATCGTCTCAAGGCTACCTAGGCAGCCCAGTTCACCCTCAACCGTCACGCCAAGCTTGTGCGCCATATCGACGACCTTGCGAGTGACATCGACGTTGTATTCGTAACTGGCAATCGTTTTGCCGTCCGCCTCTAAACTGCCATCCATCATCACCGAGCTAAAGCCAAGGTCAATCGCGCCTTGGCACACCGCAGGGTTTTGCCCGTGGTCTTGGTGCATCACGAGCGGAATATGCGGATACATCTCGACCGCAGCCGAGATTAAATGCTTGATAAACGCCTCCCCTGCGTATTTGCGTGCGCCTGCGCTGGCTTGCAAAATAACGGGAGCACCCACCTCGTCCGCCGCCTGCATCACCGCTTGTACTTGTTCTAAATTATTGACGTTAAAAGCGGGAATGCCGTACTGGTGCAGAGCCGCATGGTCGAGCAATTGGCGCATGGAGACGAGAGCCATAGAAATCCTAGAAGTAAAGTGAAATAAAGAGAAGCGCTGATTTTACCGAGTCATGTACAAACCATGCATACAGCCCATAAAAAAACCGCCCCAAGATTGCTCTTGGAACGGTTTTTTAAGCTTGTAGCTTTCAACCAACAGCGAGAGATAACTCTCGCAATCGATTAGAAACCAACGCGCAGGCCAACACCCATACGTGTACGGTCGTTGTTGCCAGCTACTGTTGTGTAGCCTGTAGTTGTTGCAACGCCTAGTGCTGCGTTATCACCTACGCGCTCATAACGTGCAGTAATTGCAGCTGTCTTAGACAAAGCATACTCGTAGCCTAAACCAACCAAGCTAGCGCTGTTTGATGTGCCAAGGTTAGCAGCACCAACATAGCCGCCCACGCGACCAATGTTAGCCATAAAGGTGTTTGTACCCATGACGTACTTAGCCGCAATGTTCATACCTGTTGTATCACGCTGTCCAGCGTTCAGGTTGTTTTGCGACTTAGAACCTTGCCAACCAGCGTACAGAGTTGCAGCACCGATGGTGTAGTTTGCAACCAAGAATGTAGCAGTTGCTTTGTTACCGTTTGAGAGCACGCCTGTTCCAGCTGCTGCCGATTGCACGTTCAGTCCGTCTTCAGTTGTACGTGACAACGCAACATTCAAAGGACCTGCGTTGTAGGAAGCGCCGACTTCTGAAACGCCAGCTTGGTCTTGCGCGCCAAGGGATGCATTGTAGTTTGCGTTAGCAGCGTCAGACTGTTGCTTACGGCCTAAGTACGACAGTGTCAAACCACCAGCAATCACTGGTGAATCGTAGCGCATAGAGTTGTCATAACGCACTGCGACTGCTGAGTTCATGCCGCTGGTTGAGCGGAAACCTGAACCGATAGCTGTGCCGAAAGGCTGCGATGTACCGTGTGAACCGAGAGCAAGGCCGTTTGGTGAACCAAATGCAAGCTTACCCATGCCGCCTTGGATGTTCAAGAACGACTCAGCAGCGCCCCAGCCAGATGCTGTACCGTTGAAAACGCCAGATGCTGCGGCTGCATTTGCACCAGCAGCAGAAGCAACGTTACCTGCAGAGCCGCCATTACCTGCGCCAGACACTGGGTTGATATCGGTACCGAACTTGAAGTTAGCCTTCAAGCCGCCGCCGAGGTCAGACGTACCTGTGAAGTTCAAGCCAGATGTTGAAGACATGTTGTGAGCGACGCCCAAAACTTTTTGGCCCTTCATGTCCAAAGACACGAAACCAGCTTCGAAAGAACCGCTAATCGTTACAGACGATTGCGCAAAAGCACCAGTAGCAACTAGAGCTGCAACTGCAATGAGGGTTTTTTTCATGAGAAATTACTCCAAAATTTAAAAAAAGAAACGGAAATCAGAATTGATTTCTCGCCAAACTGACTTCCCGAAAACTGGAAGCTAGGCGTATTAGACGAGAGACGGGAGGGTTTTGCAAGGAAAAAGCTGCCTTTTGTGGCAAAGCTGCAACACCGAATGGGTACAAACAGGGGTGGTGGGCCGTGTAGGACTTGAACCTACGACCAAAGGATTATGAGTCCTCTGCTCTAACCAACTGAGCTAACGGCCCACGCTTGAAACTGTGGTGTCCGATTCTAGCCGCCGCAGCCATCTTAGCCAGTTACAGTTAGCCTATGAACCTGTCCCACGCTGCCGCACCAAAGCCTTGGCTACTCCTTTTTGTCGCCATTGCAGCCATTTGGGGCAGCTCCTTCCTGTTTATGCGCGTGGCTGCCGCAGAGTTTGGCGCGTTACCCACAGCGTGTCTGCGCATGGGTATTGGCGCATTGGTCATGCTCCCTCTCTTGGCCTGGCGCGGCTTGCTGGGGCAAATGCTGGCAAATTGGAAGCCCATTTTGGGCATCAGTCTGTTTACCTCGGCCATTCCGTTTGCTTGCTTTGCCTTTGCCGTGCTGCACATCACCACGGGTTTATCAGCTATTTTGAATGCGACTTCCCCCATGTTTGCCGCTTTGGTGGCATGGCTTTGGCTGGGGCAGCGGCTGACCGCTTGGCGCATCATTGGCATCGTGATTGGTTTTTTGGGTGTCGTTTTGCTGGCGGGCGCGCAAGCAGCACTCAAAGGCGACGCTATTGGGTTATCCGTTTTATCAGTTCTGGCGTGCCTGCTTGCTGCGCTGTGCTACGGCGCGTCGGGCAATGTCGTCAAGGAACGCATGTCCCACCTACACCCGTGGGTGATTGCTGGCGGCACGATGCTGGGCGCGACGCTGTGGCTGGCTGTGCCCAGCGCGTTGACATGGCCCGCTGTTGCGCCTAGCAGCCAAGCTTGGGGCGCGATGGTTGTGGCGGGCGTGGCTTGCAGTGCAGTGGCCTTCATGCTGTATTTTGAGCTGATGCAGCGCGTAGACATGATCCGCACCTCTAGCGTCACCTATCTCATTACGGTGTTCGCTCTTGTATATGGCGTGCTGTTTTTAGATGAACACATCACGTTTTGGATGTTGTTTTGCGGCGCGGTGGTGTTGGTTGGCACGGCGTTGGCTACGGGGTTGATACGGAAGAACCCCTTTGTCAGCTCGAGCTGACATTTCCCCTACTGCATAGGGGCAAACGAATACCGTGGCTTAGTTTGCCCCTGCGCAGTAGGGGAAATGTCACGAAGTGACAAAGGGGTTGTCTCCGCGTCTAAAGCGCCCATCTCGGCTTAACGGCGAACGAGTAATCCTTAGCTGGTGTTGCTACGCCCGCCTGAATTCTGAGCGCTGCCGCCAGCGCAATCATCGCGCCGTTGTCGGTGCACAACCTTAGCTCGGGATAGTGAACGCGGATGCTGCGCTTGGCACATTCGGCATTTAACGACTCGCGCAAGTGCTGATTCGCACCCACGCCACCTGCCACCACTAATCGCTTGAGGCCAGAGGTAGAGAGGGCTGCGAGCGATTTTTTGACCAAACACTCCACAATGGCGGCTTGCGTGCTGGCTGCCACGTTGACGATTTGAGTCTCGCTTAGCGTCGCCCCCCCCACTTCAGCCACATTCGCTTCTTTAATTTTTTTAACCGTCGTCAGCACCGCTGTCTTCAATCCCGCAAACGAAAAATCGAGGTTTCCGCTGTGCAAGAGTGGCCTTGGCAACTTGTACGTGCTGGGATCGCCCTGCTCTGCCAGCTTTGCCAGCATGGGGCCGCCAGGGTAGTCCAGCCCCAGCAATTTGGCGGACTTATCAAATGCTTCGCCCGCCGCATCGTCAATCGTTTCGCCTAAGATTTTGTAACTGCCCACGCTATCCACCTGCATGAGCTGCGTATGCCCGCCTGAAACCAAAAGCGCAATAAACGGAAACTCAGGCGGATCGGCGCTTAAAAACGGACTGAGCAAATGACCTTCTAGATGGTGCACACCCAGCACGGGCTTATTCAGTGCCGCGCCTAGAGCCACCGCCGCGCCAGCTCCCACCAGCAGTGCCCCAGCAAGACCTGGGCCTTGCGTAAACGCCACCACATCCACCTCAGAAAGTTGCTTGCAGGCCTTATCCAGCGTGGCCTGCAGCA
>JANPAS010000115.1:0-5559 GCA_031430035.1 Comamonadaceae bacterium
ATGGTCATGGCTGTGCCGAATGTTTTAGTGGTCGGCTCTTCAGTCAAAGCGAAAGATGTTGCCGAGCTGATCGCTGACATCCGCGCCAAACCGAACACCTATCAATACGCTAGCTCGGGTATTGGTAGCACACAGCATATTGCGGGCGAAGCGTTTGCTGCACGTACAGGATTGAAATTACTTCATGTTCCGTACCGAGGCTCTAGCCAAGCGCACATCGACCTGATTGGCGGCGCGGTGCAGATGATGTTTGATACGACCTCGTCCGCTATGCCGCAAATTAATGGCGGCAAGCTGCGCCCGCTTGCCGTCACGTCTGGACAACGCGCTGGCGTACTTCCCAATACCCCTACGCTACTAGAAGCAGGGGTGAAAGATATTGACATGTCCACGTGGTACGGGCTTTTTGTAACAGGCGGCACGCCTGATGCAACCACAAAGCTCTTAATTGACGAACTCAAGCGCATCCTCGCCTTGCCCGATGTTGCCAAACGCATCGCCGATCTTGGCGGTATGCAAATGCCGCTTTTTGGTGACGACTTCAAAGCTTTTAATCAGCGCGAATTTTCGACTTATCGAACGCTGATTAAAGACGCGAATATCACGGCACAGTAAAAAACCAAGCATATGAATCGCCGCGAGCTCATTCGTCTAGCCGCTCTATCCGCTGGCCTGCAAGCCACATCCCGCTTGGCCTACAGCCAAACTAACTTCAAAGAAAATCCATTCAAACTGGGCGTGGCGAGTGGTGCACCCACACCTGATGGCGTCGTACTTTGGACAAAGCTCACCTCAGATAGTGTTTTTGGATTTGGCAATCAAACCATTGACGTGACGTGGCAGGTGGCTCAAGACGAAAAATTTGAACGTGTCGCTCTGCAAGGCACAGCGGTTGCGCTTCCCCAGCTAGGGCATGCTGTACACGCCGAGTTGCGTGGCTTGCAGGCCGACCGTTGGTATTTTTATCGCTTTATTGCTGGCAGTGGCGCAAGCGCACAAATGAGCGATGTGGGGCGCACACGCACGGCGCCAGCGCTAGGTTCGAGAGTAGACAAGTTGCGCTTCGCCTTCGCATCGTGCCAGCGCTGGGAGCACGGCTACTACTCGGCGTATCGGCAAATGGTGCAAGACAACCCCGATCTCGTCGTGTTTCTGGGTGACTACATCTATGAGTACGCCAGCCCCAAAATCATGCCCCCTAGTTTTGTACGCAGCCACAACTTGCGCAAAGCAGTGAGCTTGGCAGATTACCGTGACCGCTACGTGCTGCACAAAAGCGATCGTCTGCTGCAAGCCGCACATGCCGCATGCCCGTGGTTGCTCACCTGGGATGACCATGAGGTGCAAAACGATTACGCCACCGATCAAAGCGAAGGCCTTACGCCAAAAGCTGATTTTTTAGTCCAACGCGCCGCTGCTTACCAAGCTTTCTACGAGCACCTGCCCCTGCCAGCAAGCGCCTTAGCGCGTGGCCTAGCGGGACTTGGACAAAACGATGGCCTTCGCGTCAATCAGCGCGTGGCATGGGGCGATTTAGCGAACTTTCATCTGCTTGACTGTCGCCAATTTCGTGATCCTCAAGTTTGCCCAAAGCCCAACCGCGGGGGGTCAAATTTTGTCAAAGTATCTGATTGCGCTGAACTGCAAGACCCAAACAGATCCATGCTCGGCAAGCCACAAGAGGCGTGGCTTACAGAAGGCATTGCTCTAGACACCAATACCAACATGGCTTCCCAGCCTAGGCCTTGGAGCGTTATTGCACAAAGCACATTGCTTGCCAAAATCAACGAGCCCGCTGGCAAAGAACCGCGCATTTGGACGGACGGCTGGGCAGGCTACCCATTTGCTCGCAAAAGGTTACTCGAGAGCCTGCAAGCGCAGCCAAGCCTGCATCCCGTTATCTTGAGCGGTGATGTGCACTTGAATGTCGTTGCAAATGTCGAGAACATCGCCACCGAGTTTTGCGGCACCAGTCTCACTTCAAACACTGGATGGCATCCCGAGCGGGAACCGTCGTTCTACAAAGACAACCCAAGCGTGCAGTATTTCAATAGCGAGAAACGTGGCTATGCGCTGGCAGAAGTAACGCCCAAGCTTTGGACGACGACATTGATGGGTGTGGAAGATGTCAAAAACGAAAACAGTGCCACAACGCCGATTGCTAAATTCGCGGTTGAGCGTGGCAATAAAACCCCTGCGAAAGCTTGAATTACCCAGTCACCTTAAATGCTCGCACATCCAAACCGGCAATCGCTTTGAAATGCTTAGCGTTGCCAGTCAATAGCGGTAAGCCGTGCGCCAAAGCAGTCGCCGCAATCAAGCTATCCGCCATTTGCAAGCCATGCCCGAGTGCGTGCTCATCAATCAACTCGCAGGCGTGATTGCTAATCGCCTCGGTTAGAGGTAGTACATCATTTGGCGCGGATCTGAAGGCTTTTTGTATCGCACGTAATTCAGCCTTACTACGGCAGCCCTGTGCCAGTTCCATGTACGTGATCGCAGAAATTGACCAGAGAGGCAAGCTGGACACGACTTGCACGGCTTGCGTATTTCCTCGCAAAAGCCAAATCAACACATCCGAATCAATCAACATCAAAATCTCGAGGCGCGAAGTTGTTTGACATATGCGCTAGGGTCTACCATCTCGGCGCGATCCGCCCATAAACCAGTAATGGCAGCTAACTGAGAAGCCTTGCTGGCTGTCGCCTGTCCAAGATCAGCGCTCAAAAATCGGTCGATAGCTTGGCGAATAATCTCACTCTTAGAGGCGCTCGTGCGGCGACACACAAAAGCCAAACTAGCCGTTTGCTGACGAGTCAAATAGATTTGCGTTCGCGCAAGATCTTGTGGTTGAGGTTGAAGCATAGTTTTCATGATGTATAAATTGTACATCACTATTTGATACCTATAACTCAGCCCTTGTACACTTGTCACCCTTCACACGTCATCCTCATGTCCATCCCTCAAACCTTTATCCAAGAATTACTCAACCGCGCCGACGTGGTCGATGTGGTGGGACGGCACGTCACGCTTAAAAAAGGCGGTGTGAACTACATGGGGCTTTGCCCGTTTCATGGCGAGAAGTCGCCATCGTTTTCGGCCAGTCCCACCAAGCAATTTTTTCACTGTTTTGGTTGCTGCAAAAGCGGCAATGCCCTTGGCTTTTTGATGGAGCACACGGGTGCGTCGTGTGTAGAGGCGGTGCACGATTTGGCGGGTCAGTTTGGCCTTGTCGTGCCCGAAGAGCAAGCCAGCCCACAAGATCGCGCCCGTGCCGCTGCTGCCAAGGCCAAGCAGGTCACGCTATCGGATGTGCTGGAACGCGCCGCCAAGGCTTACCAGATGGCGCTTCGGGGCAGTGATACCGCTAAAGATTATTTCAAAGGTCGCGGGCTATCGGGCGAAATTGCCAAAGCGTTTGGCCTTGGCTATGCGCCTGAAGGCTGGCGCACGTTGGCTAATGTATTCCCTGACTACGCCGATCCGCTCCTCGTCGAATCGGGTCTCGTGATTGAAAATGCGGACGAACAAAAGGAAGACGAAGCCGCTGGCCGCAAGGCTGAAGTCAAACGTTACGACCGCTTTCGTGATCGTGTGATGTTCCCGATTCGCAATACCAAAGGCGAGTGCATTGGCTTTGGCGGACGCGTTTTAGATAACAGCCTGCCCAAATATCTGAACTCACCCGAAACGCCTGTGTTTAGCAAAGGCCGCGAGCTGTATGGCCTGTTTGAAGGTCGCACCGCCATCCGCGACAAAGGCTATTGCCTTGTCACCGAAGGCTATATGGACGTGGTGGCGTTGGCGCAATGGGGCTTTGGCAACGCGGTGGCGACGCTGGGCACGGCCTGCACCGCCGACCACGTGCAAAAACTGTTTCGCGCCACCGACAGCGTCATCTTTAGTTTTGATGGCGATAAAGCGGGCGTTCGGGCGGCGCACAAAGCGCTGGCTGCCGCAGTGCCCTACGCTACCGACACACGTTCAGTCAAATTTTTGTTTCTGCCCGAAGAGCACGATCCCGATAGCTTTATCCGCGAGCATGGCGCAGAAGCCTTTGAAAAGTACGTGCTGAATGCCAAGCCGTTATCGCGCTTTTTGATTGAAGTGGCGTCCGAAAACTGCGATCTGGCCTCAGCCGAAGGCCGTGCCAAGATGAGCACGCAGGCCATGCCGCTGTGGATGCCTTTGCCAGACGGGGCTTTGAAGCGTCAGTTGTTATCCGACATCGCTGCGGGCGTGCAAATTGGCAATCACGAACTGATTGAACTTTGGCAGGCAAAAGCGGAAGCGTCACCAGAGCGCAGCCGCGAGCGTCAGTCTCAAACAAGCCCTGGGGCAACACGTGCGCCCTTTCAAAAATTCGAAAGTCAAAAATTTGAATCGAAATTTGCCGCCGCGCAGCGCAAACGCGAAGCGGGCATGATGCCGCGCTTTGGCGCTGGCAGTGCCCCGCGCACCATGCCCGTTAGCCGTGCCGACCAAGCGCTCCGAATGCTGCTGACTGATAACGCCGCGTGGGGCAGCTTGTCCAGCGAAGAGCATCATTTGCTCTGCGATTTGCCTGCACCGCATGGCGCCGTATTTACATGGTTAGACCATCAATTTATGGAATACGGCGCACAAAACTGGGCCGCATTGTCTAACGCTTTGCAAGGCGAATCGTTTGCGGGTTTTGCAGCCAAACAAATGGACGCAAACACCGCAACGGGCGGTGAATTTAATGCTCAGGAACTGCGAACAATCTTAAATTCCGAGCTGGCTGAACGCTTAAAAATGGAAGAACAAGAAGTTTTGCAATTATTTGTACAAAGCCCCGAAAACATTGGCCTGCGGGCTAGGTATGAAGCACTTAAAACCAAACGTTTACTCCTCAGGCAAGCATCCCCCTTGGTATAATCCACTTTTCCCCCAAAAAAGTGCACCATGCCAGCTAAAAAAATTACCGCCCCAGTCGCGGTTAAAAAAACCACCAAAATCGCTAAGCCTGCCCCAGCAGTCGTAAAAAAAACAACGCCCAAAGCAACGACAAAACCCGCCAAAGCTGAAAAGCCCGCTAAGCCTGCCAAAGCAGTCAAGGTCGGCAAAAAAGGCAAGGCCGCTGATGGCGACGATGTGGTGCTCGACATTGAAGACGAGTTAGAAGGCGAACCCATTGTTGTTGCAGGCGAAACAGCAGAGAAGGTCAAGCCGCTTCGTATGAAGCTGTCCAAGGCGAAAGAACGCGCCTTGATGAAAGAGTTTGGCTTAGACGACACGGTGTTGTCTGAAGAGGATTTGGCCAAGCGCCGCTCGCGCCTGAAATCGCTGATTAAGCTGGGTAAAACGCGCGGCTACTTAACGCACCCTGAAATCAAAGACCATTTGCCCGACAAGTTGGTTGACGCTGAAACGCTAGACGTGGTGTTCTCTTTGCTCAACGACATGAGCGTGGCCGTGTACGAAACCACGCCTGATGCAGAGACCTTGTTTGCCGATAACGTCTCCAGCGCATCGGCCAGCGAAGAGGACGCGGAAGAGGAAGCCGAAGCCGCCGTCACCACGGTGGATAGCGAGTTT
>JANPAS010000116.1:0-5631 GCA_031430035.1 Comamonadaceae bacterium
TCAGGTGTGAGGATGGCGCCAATGACCGCTTCGGAGTCATATTCATTCAACCCTGGCCGCAAAGCCATAGTGGGTAAGGGCTGCGCAAGAGATATGCCTGCGTAGGTTTGCGCATGGCGTTTGAGCGTTCCGCCGTACACAGCATCGAACGCGATATTGCGCGAGGCAAAGTAGTCGCCCAGTCGCTCCGCCTGCTGCTCGCCAAGCGGACTCAGGTTGTCGTAATCCGCAGCGCCTAGCGAGGCTTGACCGTGGCGAACGAGATAAATTTTTCTCTCGGAAATTTTGCGTTCAGTGTTTTTAGCCTCAGACATTAAAAAGTCCATCCCCGTTTGGGTTGTTAGTTGGCGGTGTCACGCCCAGATGCCGAAACGCCGCCAGCGTGGCGATGCGCCCGCGCGGTGTGCGCTGTAAAAACCCTTGTTGGATGAGGTACGGCTCAATCACATCTTCAATCGTCTCGCGTTCCTCGCCAATGCTGGCAGCGATGTTGTCTAGCCCCACTGGGCCGCCGTCAAACTTAAAGATGACTGCCTCCAGCACCTTCCTATCCATCACATCAAAGCCTACCAAATCCACGTCCAGCATGACCAGCGCAGCTTCGGCAATGGGCTTGGTGATGTGCCCATTGCCCTTCACGTCCGCGTAATCGCGCACGCGGCGCAGCAGGCGGTTCGCAATACGCGGCGTGCCGCGCGAGCGCCGTGCAATCTCAAACCCCGCCTCTGGGTCAATGGTGGTGTGCAGCAAACCCGCGCTGCGCATCACGATGCGCGCTAGCTCCTCGGCGGTATAAAACTCCAGCCGCATCACAATGCCAAAACGGTCGCGCAGCGGATTGGTCAGCATGCCCGCACGCGTGGTCGCGCCCACCAAAGTGAAGGGCTGTAAATCCAGCTTGATCGACCGCGCCGACGGCCCTTCGCCAATCATGATGTCGATTTGGTAATCCTCTAGCGCGGGATACAAAATCTCCTCGACCACGGGCGAGAGGCGATGGATTTCGTCAATGAAGAGCACATCGTTTTTCTCAAGATTAGTCAGCAGCGCCGCCAAGTCTTTGGGCTTTTCCAGTACGGGTCCCGAGGTCTGACGCAAGTTCACGCCCAGCTCATGCGCCACGATGTGCGACAGCGTCGTTTTGCCAAGCCCAGGCGGGCCAAATAGCAGCACGTGATCCAGCGCTTCTGAGCGTTTCTTAGCCGCACCAATAAAAATCTCCAGCTGCTCGCGGATTTTGATTTGCCCCACGTAGTCGTCCAGTAACTTGGGACGCAAGGCGCGTTCAATCGCTTCTTCTTGCGGGCTAGCGGCAGATGCCGAGATAACGCGGTTGCTAGGCTCGGGCGCAGGGGCGAAGTTGTCGGAGGTGATGGTCATGGTGTTTTGGCATCCATTGTCTTGCCTTCTAATTCCCGCTCAATATCCTCAATGCTTGGCAAGTTGGTTTTCAAATTGTCGGGCAATGATTGAATCAATTGATACTCGGCTACGCCAATGGGTTTATTGACGTTGCGTAGCGAGTACTCGGCCACCACGCGATTCTGACTTTTACAAAGTAATAACCCAATCGTTGGATTGTCTTCGGGCGACTTAACTTGGCTATCTACTGCGCTTAAATAAAATCCAAGTTTTCCAGCGTATTCAGGTTGAAAGTCCGTAGCTTTGAGTTCAATCACCACATAACAATGCAGTTTGAGATGATAAAAAAGCAGGTCGATAAAGAAATCATCACCGCCTACTTCTAGCGGGACTTGCCGCCCCACATACGCAAAACCAGCACCAAGTTCTAGTAAAAAACTCGTGATGTGATCGACGATGGCGGATTCAATAGCACGCTCTTTGGCTTCTTCGCCAAGCCCTAAAAAATCTAGTTTATAGGGATCTTTGAGCGATTCTCTTGCAAGGTCTGAGGCGGGCGCTGGTAGCTGGGCTGCGAAATTGGTGATGGCCTTGCCTGTCCTCGCATGAAGTTGATTCTCAATATGGTGGACTAGCACGTTGCGCGACCAGCCGTTTTCGCTTGCTTTTGATGCGTACCAAAGCCTGATACTTTCTGTTTTTAGTTTGTCGAGTAATGCCAACTGATGCGACCAAGGCAGTTGTGCAAGGGCCTCTTGCACAACCTCTAAGTTAGTCCACGCTTCGGCAAAAGAGCGCATGTACTTGAGGTTTCGAGTTGAAAACCCTTTCATCTCGGGGAATGCTGCTCGCAAATCAATTGCTAATCGGTCAATTACTTTAGCGCCATATGCCTGCTGCGATTGCCGCTCCAAAATATCCCGTCCAATTTGCCAGTAAAGCAAAACCAGCTCTTGATTGATTGCCCTTGCGGCGCGTTGTTGAGCCGCATAAATGCGAGACTTCAAATCAACTAGCCAAACTGCATAGCCACTAGGCGCAGGCGAGAGCTTGATGGGAGGAGTTTCTGGTGATGTTGGGTTTGTCATGACGCAATAATAACTGATTAAATTAACAGTTTATTATTCAACTCTCACTTCGCTAACGCCTTCAAAGCCAACTTAATCCCCTCGCTCACGCCCACATCCGCGGGTAGCGCTTTGAGTGCCAGTCCTGCATCGCGATCCGAATACCCCAGCGCCACTAGCGCTTGCAAGATGTCGCTCTGGTTGTCGTTGGAGACAGACACGCCGCCAGTAGCTAGCGCATCGCCTAATTTGCCTTTTAGCTCTAACAGCAAGCGCTCCGCCGTTTTTTTGCCAATGCCTGGAATCTTGGTCAGCCTTGCTGCGTCTTGCTTAGTGACCGCTTGTGCAATGTCGGCGACGCTCATGCCGCTGAGTATGGAGAGCGCCGTGCGCGGACCCACGCCTGAAATTTTGACGAGCTGTTTGAAGCCCGCGCGTTCGTCTTGCGTGGCAAATCCATAGAGCAAATGCGCGTCTTCGCGCACGATGAGATGTGTGAGTAGTGCGACCCGCTCACCCAGCGCGGGCAGGTTATAGAAAGTGCTCATGGGCACCAGCACTTCGTAGCCCACGCCGCCGCAGTCCACCAGTACTTCGGGTGGATTTTTGGCGGCGAGCGTGCCCGTGAGTTTTCCGATCATGGTGTGCCTATCATTGGGTCATTCCTTGAGTTCTTATTTGTATGAGATTATCACCCGCATGATTCTTCGCCACACCTTCTCGCCGCCCACATCGTCAAGCGCCAATCGCCGCCTCAATCACCTGTGCGGAGCGCTGGACGAGCATTTGCGAATCTTGGAGACGGCCTGCCAAGTCAAGATTGCGCATCGGCACGAGCAGTTCAAAATTGATGGACTCAAAAAAGACGCAACTCGTGCGCTCGAAGTGCTGCAAGCGATGTACGAACTGGCAGACAAGCCGATTGAGCCTGAGACGATCCAGCTCATGTTGGCAACCGATCAAAAGTTAGGGGCTACGCTGCAGGCCACGTCCAGTATGGCCTCTGGGCAAGGTGGGCTATCCACCAAACGAGCCGATTTACGCGCACGATCAGACAATCAAGCGACGTACCTTGCCAACATTGCCTCGCACGACATCACGTTTGGCATTGGTCCTGCGGGGACGGGCAAGACCTATTTGGCAGTCGCGGCGGCCGTCGATGCACTCACTCGCAATTCGGTTCAGCGCATTGTGCTGACGCGACCAGCCGTAGAGGCGGGCGAAAAGTTGGGCTATCTGCCAGGCGATTTGGCGCAGAAGGTCGATCCGTATTTGAGGCCGCTCTACGACGCGCTCTACGATTTGATGGGCGCGGACAAGGTGGCCAAAGCGTTTGAGCGCGGCCAGTTAGAAATTGCCCCGCTTGCGTTTATGCGTGGTCGAACGCTCAACCACGCCTTCGTGATTTTGGACGAAGCGCAAAACACCACACCCGAGCAAATGAAGATGTTTTTGACGCGCCTCGGTTTTGCGTCCAAGTGCGTGGTCACGGGCGACGTGAGCCAAATCGACTTGGCGCAAGGTCAAGTCAGCGGTTTGATTGATGCCGAGCGCGTACTCAAACGCATTGATGGCATCGCTGTGACCAATTTCACCACCAGCGACGTGGTGCGCCACCCGTTAGTGGCGCGGATTGTGGATGCGTATGCGGCAGCGCGTAAGGGCTGAAATTAATTAGGATCTGACCCTAATTAACTGCCACACACGCCAGCCCAGTAGCACAGCCAAAATCCCCGCATAAACAAACACCTCAGCAAAATTGTTTTTGCCCGCACGCATCCAAAAGAAATGCAAGATGCCAAGTCCCGCGATCACGTAAACCAGCTTATGTAAGGTCTGCCAGCGTTTCGCACCCATCCACTTGATGGCTTTGTTAAACGACGTGAGAGCCAGCGGAGCCAGCAGCACAAAGCCCAGAAATCCGACCAAAATAAACGGGCGCTTATAGATGTCTTTAGCAATCTCGGGGATGTCGAACTCTTTGTCGAACAGTGAATAGCTGAGCATGTGCAGCACTGCGTAAAAGAAGACGTACAGCCCCAGCATACGTCTGAGCCTTGCCAGCTGGGGCGTGGCGGTGATGACGCGCAGCGGTGTGATTGCTAGCGTGATGCACAAAAAGCGCAGCACCCAGTCGCCAGTGGAGCGAATGATGTACTCGGCAGGGTTTGCGCCAAGCGATGCTTGGTTAAACACGGCTGCATAGGCGAGAAATAGAAACGGCAATAGGCACAGCACAAACAAAATAGGTTTTGCGTAGGGCTTGGCGAGATAAGGGCGTAAGTTCATGTTTGTGCGGTCAAATTAAAATTGAGTTTTTATCTGTCGTGCCAAAGGGCGCATCCTTACTACTTACTATGAACTTCAAACGCTTCTCCGACCTTTGCCAAGCTGGCGCTGCCAATGGCAAACGCGTCTTTATCCGCGCCGACCTCAATGTACCGCAAGATGACGCAGGAAATATTACCGAAGACACCCGCATCCGCGCCTCCGTGCCATGTATCCAAATGGCGCTGGACGCGGGCGCAGCCGTGATGGTGACGTCGCATCTTGGGCGTCCAACCGAGGGCGCTTTCAAACCCGAGGATTCGCTCGCGCCAGTTGCCGCAAGGCTTGCCGAGCTTTTGGGTCGCGACGTACCGTTGGTTTCTAACTGGGTTGGCGGTGTAAATGTTGACCTAGGCAAGGTCGTGATGCTAGAAAACTGCCGTGTCAATAAGGGCGAAAAAAAGTGCGACGAAGCACTCTCCCGCCAAATGGCGAGCCTGTGCGACATCTTTGTTCACGACGCGTTTGGCACGGCGCACCGCGCAGAAGCCTCCACTTACGGCATCGCGCAGTACGCGCCTATTGCGTGTGCAGGGCCGCTCTTGGCAGCGGAGATGGACGCGATTGGCAAAGCACTTGCCGCGCCCAAGCGCCCACTGATTGCCATCGTGGCAGGCAGCAAAGTTTCGACCAAGCTCACTATTCTTGAGGCCTTATCTAGCAAGGTGGACGGCCTCATCGTAGGGGGCGGAATTGCCAACACCTTCATGCTGGCAGCGGGATTGAAGATTGGCAAGTCGCTTGCCGAGCCCGATTTGGTGGATGCGGCAAAAGCCGTGATTGCCTCCATGAAAGCGCGCGGCGCGGCAGTGCCAATCCCGACCGACGTGGTGTGTGCCAAGACTTTTTCAGCCGATGCCGTGGCTACCGTCAA
>JANPAS010000117.1:0-4477 GCA_031430035.1 Comamonadaceae bacterium
CTGATTGGCGATGTAGCGATTTAAAAATTCACGGAACGGCCGCTCGCCAATAAAGCAAATACCCGTCGAGTCTTTCTTCTTGGCGTTGGGCAAACCGATTTCATCCGCAATGCGGCGCACTTCCGTCTTGCGCAATTCGCCCACAGGAAAAAGCGTTTTACTCAGTTGCGCTTGATTAAGCCTGTGCAAAAAATAGCTCTGATCTTTGCTGTTGTCGAGTCCTTTGAGGAGTTCGTATTTAGCCGTCGCCTCATTCAAACGCACACGGGCGTAATGCCCCGTAGCAATTTTTTCTGCGCCCAGCCGCATGGCGTGATCAAGGAAAGCTTTGAACTTGATTTCGGCGTTGCACAAGATGTCAGGGTTCGGGGTTCGCCCTGCGCTGTATTCGCGCAAAAACTCGGCAAACACGCGGTCTTTGTATTCGGCTGCAAAGTTGACGTGCTCAATCTCGATGCCCAGCACATCGGCTACGGCCGCAGCATCGACGAAGTCGATATTGGAGGAGCAGAACTCGTCATCGTCATCGCCTTCCCAGTTTTTCATGAAGATGGCGACGACCTCGTGACCTTGTTTTTTGAGCAAATGCGCGGTCACTGCGGAGTCCACGCCGCCCGAAAGCCCCACGACGATTCTTGATTTTTTTTCGTGTTTTTGAATTTCGGACATAGTGGAAAATTGTACCCATGCAAAACAAATTACATACTGCCGCTCTCGTCCTGTTTTCTGGCGGACAAGATTCCACCACGTGCTTAGCCGAAGCGCTCTCCAAATATGACCGCGTAGAAACGCTCGCGTTCGACTATGGACAGCGCCACCGTGTGGAACTCGATTGCCGACGGGTGGTACTGGCTGAGATCAAAAAACAATTTCCGCACTGGGCGCACAAGCTGGGCGAAGACCACCAATTTGATATGGCACTGCTAGGGCAAATTAGTGACTGCTCACTCACGCGCGATGTGGCGTTTGAAATGGAGGCTTCTGGCCTGCCCAATACCTTTGTGCCAGGGCGCAATTTACTGTTCCTGACGTTTGCCGCTGCACTGGCGTATCGGCGCGGCCTGCAAGTGATCGTCACCGGCGTGTGCGAAACAGATTTTTCTGGCTATCCCGATTGCCGCGATGACACCATGAAGGCGATGCAAATTGCGCTCAGCCTGGGCATGGATAAGCGCTTCTTAATTGAGACGCCGCTGATGTGGATTGATAAAGCCCAGACGTGGCAGCTGGCGGAAGATTTGGGCGGCAAGCCCTTGGTCAATTTGATCGTGGAGCACACACACACCTGCTATTTGGGGGATCGCGTGCACCGCCATGATTGGGGCTATGGCTGCGAGCTCGGCACTAAAACTGCCTGCCCCGCTTGCGATTTGCGGGGCAAAGGCTGGGACAAATACAAAGTTAGTTAGCTGGCGCAGTTGTGCCTTTTTTGGCGGCATGCGCTGCTTTGGCTTTTTCTCTAAATGCCATCAATTCATCACGCGAAAGCTGCTCGTCTTTATTCACGTCTATTCGGTTGAAAGCCTTGACCAGCTTGGGATTACCAGCCGCTTCAGCGCGGCTAATCATGCCGTCTTGGTTGGTATCTAACTTATTGATGCGGGCATTAGCACTTGCGCGTGGTTTGCTGCCAGGTGCGCCAACAATATCTGAGCCCACCTTGGTGGCTTGCGCAAAAATTGCGAAAGGCAACATCGTCAAAATTAAAAATCCGTATTTCATATCGGCTCCTTAAAAATTAATTTTTATTCGTAATCCCACTTGCCACATGACCTGAAGGCACATGCTCTGACGCTGCTGTGACGTGCCTTGTTTGATCATCAAAGAAAAAATCGGGCTCAAACTCGCGCAGGAACTCGCCCTTAGCGAGGCCGCCTAAAAACATGGCTTCATCCACTTCGATGTTCCAACTCATCAAGGTACGAATCGCGCGTTCGTGTGCGGGTGCGCTACGCGCTGTGACGAGCGCTGTGCGCAGTCGCATGTGCCGATTGCCCACGGCTTGCAGGTGATGCAGCGCTTCTAATAATGGCTTAAAAGGCCCAGCAGATAAGGGCTGCAAGGCTTTTGCTTTTTCATGTTTTTGAAATGCAGCTAATCCCTCAGCTTGAAACACCTGCTCGGCTTCATCAGAGAACAGCACGGCATCACCGTCAAAGGCAATGCGAACTTCTTGCGGATGCGCGGCGCTCGCCAACTTGGACAGCGGATACACCTGCGCGGCGGGCACGCCTGCATTCAAAGCAGCGCGAACGTCTTCTAAATTGACCGATAGAAAAAGATTAGCGTGCAGCGGTTTCAAATAGCGCCACGGTGCTTCGCCTTTGGTAAACGTGCCGCGCTGGATATTGAGTCCATAGTGCTGCGCCGAGCGGAATACGCGCATTCCAGACACAGGATCGTTACGCGACAAGATGACGACTTCTACACGTGGTTCAGTCAGCGGCGATCCATCCTCGGCTTGGTTAAACGACAGCAGCTTTTTAACCAAAGAGAACGCCACGCCAGGCTTGGCAGGCTCTTCCAACTTGTCGAGCTGCAAGCGCATGTAGGCTTTGTCGTTGTCGTTTTCAAAAACGGTGTTCTCCGCTTCAAAATCAAAAAGCGCTCGGCTAGAGATGGCGACGATTAACTTGTTCACTTTATGGCTCATTTCATAAATTGATTCATTTGGATGATGGGCAAGAGCACCGCCAGCACGATGAGAAGCACCACCACACCCATCACCACGATCAAGAGCGGCTCTAGGATGGTGGCCAGCGCCATCGCACGGCGCTGTACATCGTTACCCAGTTGCTTGGCGGCGTGATCTAGCATCTTGGGCAGTTGCCCCGTTTGCTCGCCTAGGCGGGCAAACATCGCAAGAAGACTTGGGAAGCGCCCTTGTTTGGAAAGCGCACTGGCCAACGTGGCGCCTTCGCGCACTTGCACGAGTGCCTCAAGCGCATCGCGGCGCAAAGCGCGGTTGGACAGCGTCATCGCTGCCGTTTGAAGTCCGCGCAAAATCGGCACTCCTGCAAGCGCGAGCATTGCCAATGTGCCGCTAAATCTGGCAGCGTTGTAACCACGAGCCAAGCGACCCACTAGCGGCAACTCAAGCCACGCCGCATCAAAGCGCTCGCGGAAAGCATCTGCCCGCAAAGCCATACGCAGCAAGGCTCCCGAGGCAACGAGTACCACCAGTAAGAGCCACCCCCAATTGCGAATGAAGCTGCTAATACCCAGCATAGCCACCGTCAAAAACGGTAGTGCACGTTTGCTACCTGCAAACACGCTAGCAACCTGCGGCACGACGTAGCTGACTAAAAAAATCACAATCACGGTGGCAATCAAAGTCACGATGGCAGGGTAGAGCGCCGCGCCCATCAGTTTGGCACGCAGCGTTTGCTGCTCTTCCAAATCGTCGGCGAGTTTGTTTAGCACTTCGCCCAAGTTGCCGCTTTGCTCGCCAGCGCCAATGACGGCGCAATAAATATCCCCGAACTCACGCGGATGCGTAGCTAACGCCGTGGCAAATGGCGCACCGCCATTCACCTCGGAGCGAAGCGCTGCCACCAAGCCGCGTTGCGCCTCGTTTTCCGATTCATCAACCAGCGCCGTGAGAGCACGCTCTAACGGCAAGCCAGCGCCCACCAAGCCTGCCAGCTGACGCGTCCAAACCATCAGCGCGGTATTGTTAAACACGCGGCGCGGCGCAAAGAGTCCTTGCGATTTGGTCGATGCATTTGAAGCACCCACAACGGCATTCACTTCTAGCGGGATCAGCGACTGAGCCCTTAGGTTGCTACGCGCACCGCGTGCTGTATCGGCCTCAATGATGCCCTTGCGGGTTTTGCCGTCAGCTTCTAGGGCAGTGAATTGATAGGCAGGCATGGTGTTATTTTGCGGCCTCTGCCTTCAATGTCATGTGCTCTAGATACCAAGGTTGGAGTTCTCGCTCTTGACTGAGCGTTATCTCTTCGTCTGAGATGCACATACAAACTTTTAATTGAATTCCATTCCAAACTTCGGCATTCGCGTCAAAATAGTATTTACTCATTAAAGCTTCTATCTGATCTCGAATGGGGCTAATCTTAGTTTCCGCCTCTGTAGGATCGTCTTTGGCATAGTAAACGAGGATGATGCTCAGTTGATATGAAATATTGGCGTCAAGCTCTTTCGCTTCATCGCCATTCAAATCAAAGTAAATAGAAAGTAACGACTTCTCAGAAGGTTCTATCAATTTTTTCAACTTGGAGGCAACTTTATTCAATCTATCGTTAAAGGCGTTCGGGAAAGCTACACGGTTATATCGAATCGTTAGCCATGTGCGCAGCGCACCCAAAGCTACGCTTGGAAACTCATAATTGACGTCTGGTGTGAACGGCGCCAATGAATTTTTAGAAACAACAATCTTTTTGGTTGCCGTGAGTGAAATGAATTTCTTTTGATCTCCTGCCTTCACCTCTAAATGCACGGTCCTCGGATTTTTTGCATG
>JANPAS010000118.1:0-19350 GCA_031430035.1 Comamonadaceae bacterium
GGCTAGCAGACAAAACACATTGACGAGCACGTCATTCGTAGCACGAAGCATCGAATAAAACGCTGTGAAATACCAAACGGGGGCAATGTGTGCAGGGGTCTTAAGCGGATCAGCTGGAATGAAGTTGTTGTACTCCAAGAAATAGCCGCCCATCTCTGGTGCGAAGAACACAATCGCAAAGAAGATCGTCAAAAAGATCGACAGCATAAAGATGTCATGTACTGTATAAAACGGATGGAACGGAATGCCATCGAGTGGAATGCCAGCCGCATCTTTGTTGGCTTTGATATCCACGCCATCAGGATTGTTCGAGCCTACTTCGTGCAGCGCCATGATGTGCGCGGCGACAAGGCCAATCAGCACGAGCGGAATGGCAATCACGTGGAACGCAAAAAAGCGGTTCAGCGTCGCATCACCCACCACGTAATCACCGCGAATCAAGAGCGCCAAGTCTGGGCCAATAAAAGGCACAGCGGCAAACAGATTCACAATCACTTGAGCGCCCCAATAGCTCATTTGACCCCATGGGAGCAAGTAGCCGAAGAAGGCTTCTGCCATCAAGCACAAGAAAATCGCACAACCAAAAATCCAAATCAGTTCGCGCGGCTTACGGTAGCTACCGTAAATCAAGCCGCGGTACATGTGCAGGTAGACCACAATGAAAAATGCCGAAGCGCCTGTCGAGTGCATGTAGCGAATCCACCAGCCACCCGGCACGTCGCGCATGATGTATTCGACCGAGGCAAATGCGAGCGCTGCATCAGGTTTGTAGTGCATCGTCAAAAAGATGCCTGTCACAATTTGGATCACCAACACAAACAGCGCAAGCGAGCCAAAGGCATACCAAAAATTGAAGTTTTTAGGTGCGTAGTATTTGGTGACGTGTTCCTCTAGAAGCTTAGTCAGAGGGAAACGGTTATCGACCCAATTGAGCAGTTTCGCGCCAGCAGAGGCGTTTGCGGAGATTTCTTTCATTTCAGCCATGTTTGTTTCTCCTTAAACCGAGGCCACGTCTTGGCCAATGAGAATTTTGGTGGCAGACGTATACATGTACGGCGGCACTTCCAAGTTATCTGGCGCGGGTTTGTTCTTGTAAACACGGCCTGCTACGTCAAACGTAGAACCATGGCAGGGGCATAAAAATCCTCCCTGCCAATCGTCTGGCAGCGAGGGCTGGGGACCAGCGACCAAACGGTCTGTGGGCGAACAGCCCAAATGCGAACAGATACCAACCACGACGAGCACATCTTTGTGATCCTCACGGGCACGGAAAGCGTTTTGCGCATACTTGGGTGTCAATTCCTCCGGCTTGCGCTTCGAATCAGGATCGGCCAATTGATCTTTTACTTTTTCTAAGGCCGCCATTTGCTCAGGGGTACGCTTCAAAATCCAAACGGGCTTACCGCGCCACTCCACCGTCATTTTTTCGCCTGGCTTGAGGGCAGAGATATCGGCCTCAACAGCTGCACCAGCGGCTTTGGCACGCTCGGAAGGCTGCAAACTGCCGCCCAAAGTCAGCGCGGCAGCACCGCCGCCCAAAGCGCCTGCGCAGCTGGACGCAATGATCCATGTGCGTTTGCTGCTGTCCACTGGCAGGTTATTTTTTACTTGACTAGTCATGCCAATTCCCAAGAGAAAATATGTCGAAATGCTGATGGAAACATTGAATAACAAGGCCATCCATCAGGGTCAACCTTCGATTGTAACGGAGCGGACTCTTAAAATTCAATCCCTAAAATTGTTGAAAGAGAGTGGCATGTCCACTAAATCCTTCTTAATCAGCGCCATTGCCGCTTGTAAATCATCCCGTTTGGCGCCTGTAATGCGAACAGACTCGCCTTGAATACTCGCTTGCACCTTCATTTTGCTGTCTTTGATGAGCTGCGTAATCTTCCTGGCATCCTTGGTTTCAATCCCCGTTTTGATCTTGATAACCTGCTTAACCTTGTCGCCGCCAATCTTTTGGATATCGCCCACGTCCAAATAGCGAACGTCCACCACGCGTTTGGTCAGCTTATTGCGCAGCACATCGTCAATTTGCTGGAGCTGAAAGTCCGCGTCGCCAATCAAGGTAATCTCTTTGTCCTTTAATTCCGCGCTGGCCGAGGTGCCTTTGAAGTCAAAGCGCGTACCGATTTCCTTGGCCGTGTTTTCCACGGCATTTTTCACCTCGGTCATGTCGGGTTCGCAAACGGTGTCGAATGAAGGCATGGGATGCTCCTAAAAAAGGCACAATTGTCCCATGTTCAAAATAGAAGCCAACGTCCCCCTGCAAGCGCACAACACCTTTGGCATCGTCGCCAAGGCTTTGCAGCTAGCTAACATTCAATCAACAAACGACATCAGCAGCCTGCTCGCCGACCCGCTACTTGTCAGCGCACCCAAATTTGTACTAGGCGGCGGCAGCAATTTAGTGCTGACTGGCGATGTGAAGCCACTCGTGCTCAAAGTCGAAATCATGGGTAAGCGCTTGGTTACCGAGACGGCCAAACATTTCATCGTTGAAGCAGGCGCAGGCGAGCCTTGGCACGATTTCGTCGCTTGGACGCTCGACCAAAACATGCCAGGCTTAGAGAATCTCGCGCTGATTCCTGGCACGGTTGGCGCATCCCCCGTACAAAACATTGGTGCCTATGGCGTGGAGTTGCAAGACCGCTTTGACTCACTCGATTACATCGACCTTGCAACAGGCGACCGCCACACACTTGATGCCGCCGCTTGCGAGTTCGGCTATCGCGACTCCGTGTTCAAACACGCCTTGGCAGGTATTGCGCTCATCACCCACGTGCGGTTCGCACTACCAAAAGTATGGCAACGCGAGATTAGTTATGCCGATTTGGACAAGCTATCTAAAAAGAAAAACGAGCTGCAGCCCACGCCCCGTATGGTCTTTGAATGGGTCTGCCAAATCAGAAGCGCCAAGCTCCCCGACCCCAAAATTGACGGCAACACAGGCAGCTTCTTCAAAAACCCTGTCGTCACACCCGAGCAGTGCAAAGACATCATCGGGCGCGACCCCAATGTTGCGTTCTACAAATTGTTAGATGGCAACTTCAAACTCGCCGCCGCTTGGCTCATCGACGCTTGCGGTTGGAAAGGACGCGGTGTCGGCAATGCAGGCGTGCACCCGAACCATGCGCTGGTGCTCATCAACAAAGGTCGCGAGACAGGCGTGCCCGCCACGGGCGGCGAAGTGATGACGCTGGCAAAGGCCATCCAAACCAGCGTTTACGAGCGCTTTGGCATACGGCTTGAAATTGAACCCGTGGTGCTGTAGTGCTGTAATCAAGCCATGACTGCTGACTTCTTCCTCGCCATCTTTTTGTTTTGCTTCGCGTCCTGCGCCACACCTGGGCCGAACAATTTGATGCTGCTCGCTTCGGGCGTGAACTTCGGCTTCCAACGCACACTGCCGCACATGATGGGCATCAATTTTGGTTTTGGTGTGATGGTCTTTTTAGTCGGCCTTGGACTTGCCAAATTATTCGATGTCTATCCCGCGCTGCACGCCGTCATGAAGTGGGGTTCGATCGCTTTCATGCTCTATTTGTCTTGGAAGATTGCTACAGCCGCAGCGCCCTCCGCCAAAGACATTAGCTCGCAGGCCACACCAGATAAGGCTTCCCAGCCTATGCGCTGGTGGCAAGCCGCCATGTTTCAGTGGATCAATCCCAAAGGCTGGGCGATGGGCTTAGCCGCCATTTCCGCCTACGTACCCGAGCAAAACGGCTCGGCATCCATGCCGCACTTGGTGGTGCTTGCCATCATGTTTATCGTGGTCAACATTCCCGTGGGCATGGTGTGGACGCTCTTTGGCGTGCGCCTGCGCACGTGGTTAGCAGACGATACGCATCGCCGCTGGTTTAACTATGGCATGGCGGGAACGTTGGTGCTGTCGCTTGTGCCGATGATTTGGGTTTAGTTTGCGCTAGAACTCAGGACTTACGCTCCCGGCTGCTTCGCATTCATAGACTCGAAATAACTTCAAGTGGCTTTGAATGAGAGCTCATCGCAACGCGCCTTTAGAAGAGTAGGCTGTATAAGCGTTAGTGACATTTATGAATATTGAGTTTTGTGGCAAAAATCGGCAACTATGCAATAATTTGCAAAGAATCTCCATTCTTCTATAAGCGATGTTAAATTTATAGTGGGTCATCCAGACAAAATCATCAGAATGATCCTTCCAACAAAGCTGCAAAAATTTAACTCTCTCGTTAAGTCGCTGGAGTTTGAGGTAGTACTCACGTTTGATGACGCAAAAAGGCTTGCAAAAACCGTACTTTACCTTTGGCAAAAATCAGCGTTCCCTCACCTCGCAGTCCGTGCTCCATCTAATTCAAGTGATTTACTTAAGATCGAACGAGTACAAATTTTTGCTGCGTGGTTACAAGAACAATTCTTTAATGCGGCTGCGTACTGGTTGGCTTCAGCTTACGCGATTTGGGTTGGTGATGCTGTTCGTTCTCAGCAGGCCCTCTACTTCACCCCTCCAAAATTGGCAGACAGGGTAATTGATGACTTGATTTCTCGTGGCGCTTCCCTGTCGATCCACCATTGGCACGATCCCGCATGTGGAGGGGCAGCATTTCTGGTACCAATTGCACAACTGATGGCCTCCGAATTAGCCTCGAAAGGCTTACCCGCCCGTCAAATTCTCCTGCACATCGAAAAACATATAAGTGGAAATGACCTTGATAGCACCTTACTAGATATATCACGACAGTTCCTACTCATGGCTTTACAAGGGTACATCCAAGAAGCCCAGTACATCCCAACGTTCAAATTGAAAAAAGGAGATGGCCTGCTCGCCTCACATGATCCTATTACTGCGCCAGATGTCATAGCATGCAACCCTCCATACAGGAAGTTGAGCGCAGCGGAAGCGGAGAGGTATCAATTTCGTTTTCAAGATGTCATCAAGAATCAGCCAAACATTTATGGGCTTTTCATTCGGAAAACTATCGACATAGTTAAACCAGGTGGTCTAATCGGCCTAATTACCCCAACTAGCTATTTGTCTGGCGCGTCATTTTCAAAGCTACGCCAATTTATTGCAGCCCAAACACATGCAGTTCAAATCGATTTACTTGGTGATCGGAATTCAACATTCATCGCAGTTGAACAACAAACAGTCATTACTATATTAAGGTCAGTGATTAAATCCCCTAATTCGTCCAACACTGAAATATTCGTATTGACCGATGAAGGTGAGTTTGCCAAAGTCGGTTCAAGCAAGCTGACAACAACTGGCGCGCCTTGGTCAATTCCGCGAACCGCTCAAGACGCAGACATCCTTCTTCACGCGAAGGACTGGAAGCATCGGCTATCTAACTATGGTTACTTTCCTAGGGTGGGTAACCTTGTTGCATATAGGGATGAGCGACCAAGGTTCGTTAAGCGCCCCAAACGAAAAGATCAAAGTCGAATAATCCCAATTATTTGGGCTGGTGACATTGCAGTATCTGGATTCGAACACGGAAGACCTCACAAATTGAACAGAACAGAGTTATTTGTTGAAGTATCTGATCCTAATCATGTCAGCGTCATATCAGATCCTGCAGTGTTACTGCAGAGGCTAACATCAAACGACCAGTCGCATAGGTTAATAGCCTGTGCGGTGCCACAGAATTGGCAAGCTCGAGAGGGTGGATTCGTTGCAGAGAATCATGTAATTGCATTAATTGCTGACCAAGACTCAAAGTGGTGCCCTAAGTTGATTGCGAGCTTAGTTAACTCTGATATTGTTAACAGACTTTATCGTGCAATTTCAGGAGCTACGAATGTCGCCGTGTCTGAAATAAATTATTTACCTTTGCCAGACCCAGAAAAATTAAAGGTAGCGCTTTCGCAAGAAGTTGAAATTAATAAAGCAATCCGTATGGCCTTTGGTCTCAACGATTAGATAAAAATGATGACGCTCTTGAATCTTTTTACTTTTTAGGTATTTGCATGAGACCTCTCCTTAATAAAAATTCGAAAAATGCTAGTTGGGAGCAATCTAAAAAAGAACTGGAAAGGAAAAAACACGCTATCTTAGAAAGACTCTTGAAAAAGAAAACTCCATCACCCTCTTCCCAAGAAAGCCACGACTCATCCGAACCTGCTGAACTGGACGTAAAACTAACCCAACCGATTGAATCCGAGAACACTACTAATAAAGCGATTACTCCTGTCAAAATTGGTTTTGACTTGTCGCGCCCTCTCGATGCGACTGCGCTGAAGGTGAGTACATCAATTGAAGGGCTCTCTAGTCAACTGCTCTCAATGACCCAAGGGGATGTTGAATTTTGCCTACTGTGGCCGGGGACAATGCGAAGCCTTGCAACAGTTCACGCTGTTGCCACGATTTCCCGTTGGCATCAGGGAGACAAACGCGGAATTCGAACACTAATTTATCCCGCGAGAGCCAACGTATTTCAAGATTTGAATAATGTTCAGCTTGACCGAATTGCCTTAGCAAAGCTTGCGGCGACGTTATACGAGCCCCCTGATGGAACCAATGCAAAAGTAATGGTTTCATGCCCTGAAAAGGATTCTTTTTTTACTGCTCTACGGAGCGTGAAATCACCAGATGGCGTTGAACTCCTGCCGACTATTGGCGAGGTGTTGCCACACTACTTTTCTGACCAAGATTTCAATGGCTGGAAACCGTGTGATTCGGATTTGCTTAAAAATTTGAAAACCCGCCTTGGTGACCTCAACCATACAAAGGCACTTAATTCAACGTCAATCCCTAAGTTAGCAGCCCCAGAATCTGCTCCAGATGCAGTCTTTGCAGTGGGTTGGCGCACAGACACCGATAACCTCGTAAAGGCCTTGAAGGCGCTAAAGAAAGTTGGAACCCCCAACAGCATCGTTGTAGATTTGACCCGGGCCTCCAGAAAGACCAACCCCAAATGGGTCCGGTCGACTACTCGCTTTTTAGAGTTGGTTTTTGAGGTGTGGGGAAAAGACCGGCCAAGTATTTGCATCGTTATGGACGAGCCATTTATCCGTAACCAGCTAACCCAAGAATTGGGAAAACGCGTAGCCAAAAGTGTAGAGGAAGCTCGACTCATTGCAAACACAAGTTTGAGACTGAGAGGCTTTCCGTGCGGCACTATCCGAGACGGTTTCATTCCGGTTGCTCAAAATGAGCAGTTACCCCCTAGCGCTAAAGATATCAGGGTTACATTTACTGACACACACGCATCGGATCTCATTGCGCAAGTAGAAAAACTGCGTACTTCAACTCCCGACACAAAGGCACAAGAGCTTCTCTCAGAAACGTCAAAATATCTAGCAAGGCTTGCGTCTTTGCCCTGTAGCACAAGGGTGCTTGTGGACTGGCTAAACGAGACGCAAATTCCAATGGCGGTTAGAGAGCTTTATACCTGGCCAACTTACCGCTCCAAACTAAGTATCTTATTGAGGGCACCTGACTTCGCTGAAAAGATACGTCTGGAGCGAATCATCAAGAAATGCGATTCACTTTGGCAAGATTATGAAAATGGAACGCCATTCGCTCGCCAGCTAGCAACGCTGATTGAAGAGCACACCCGTGGCATGGAAAAGTGCTGCGTCGTGTTTACTCGACCTACAACCCGAAGACTGGCTGAACGGTACTTTGAAACCTATGACGGTTACCCGGAAGGCGCGGGTTATGAGGTTCTTAAGGACCATGTTCGCATGGTTGTCTCCGGCGCTCTGGAAGCAGAACTTGGTGTCAGAGGGGAGGAGACGCTAATTTTTGCCGGTTTGGACGAAACTTCCATACGAGTCTTGATGCTGGACCAGCGTGTATCGCAGAAGGCCTATTTGCTGCTGACCAAGCGCAATGCGGCATTTTTCAAAGCAACCTTAAAGGCAATTAATTCGATGCCTGCATTTAACGAGCTCAGCACTCGAGTCAAACCATTGATAGATCAACTTCCCGACTTCGAGGACTCCAATTCAAAAAATCTCTTCATACGTGAAGACTTTGTCTTACCCAGTTTTTCATTTGAACAAGGTCTATCCGCTGCAATAGCAGATGATGAAAGTAAGGACCCTAACGCTTGGGAGCTGGTTCTGGAAGGCGCAGTCTCAATTCGACGAAGTCCGTCTACACGGGTTTATGTCTATGACCCCATTTACGGCTATACAAAGACTCGGGGCTTTCGAGGTGTTGAGGTCTCGAGTCTGCAGGAGGGTCAAAGGCTTTTCGTGATGTCTGGTGAGCTCAGAGAGCTCACAGAGGCCTCGTTAAAAGAAGCAGGAATTGACATCAGTCACGACAAGCAATTTGAGGTTTCAATCCGCCAGTATCACCAGCGAGTCTTGAGGGCCACGCTCGAACAGTTTACATCTGGCTCGTTGCTGGACCAAGCTCGTGAATTGAGAAACCGCATGCTGTCTTTGCAACCGGCGCCAAAGAACTTGCCAGCTGAAGGGTCAATAAAAAGTTGGCTAAACCTCGGCAATTTGCTTGACCTGAGATTCGAAGATTTAACTAGCCACGCTCCCAGACAAATGGATCATTTCAAGGCATTTGCTCATGTAATGGGATTGAGCGACGTGGAAGCCGTTTATTACTGGAAAGCAGTAATTCAACCGCTGCGGGGCACCAGAAGAGCTGATGGTCGTCGTATCTCAGACACATATACAGACCTGTTGCTAGAGCCCGAATCTGCTGTTGTACATAGCCGCATGAAAGTTGAAGTCGTTGAATACCTCTTCGCAAGGGCAGAAGAAAACGTCTACAGCATAGAAGCAATTAAGAAGCCAAAAACGGAGGGCCAAAATGTCTAATCCCCTCTTGCGGGCTGACCCCGCCAAAATTCCTTCGACCCTGAAAGAGGGGATTGTTGATTCTCTGGTCAATTTGACTTTTCAGCGGATAAGCGGGCATGGGGGTGAAGGTGCTGTCGTATACGGCTTTCGACCTCGATCATCCTTCAGCTCTGCATTTTTGCTACCAAGACCTCCGTCTTTAGGTGCGAGTGATGAAGTTACCCAGCCCATCCACATCAGTGCACACGGACTTGATTTTCAAATACGTCGGGGGGCTCTGGGTCAAATTGTCGTAACGCCACTACTCCAAGTATATGTACGCGTGCTTCCGAGCCTAGATGACATGAAGCGGCCTGATTGCATTCTTAGGTTCAGGCTTAACGACACAACTCGCAAACATTTGAAAGACGTGCTCTTCGCTGCTTTGAATGAGAAGTGGAAGGAAATCGGAGCTGGCTACAAACGTCGCATGGACCATCCAGATTGGAAAACAATCGAGACCGAGATTCGTGACAAGGTTAACTTAGAGCTCGGTTTGCCCCGCGACCTGAAGACGCTCTTTCTGGAGGAAGCGGGGTCTTCTGATGAAGCGGACGTTACTGATGAGAAGTCGGACGAAGGAGTCGAGGTCGGGGGTGAGGGTAGCCCGCCTCTCAAGGACCAGTACTTTCAACCCCTAGACATCCCCCATAAATGGAAACGGATTCCTTTAGGCGAACTCCCAAAGTTCGTGCTAAATCCACAGGCTTCAAAGGCAGAAGTATTGGCGGATGCGGCTCGCGCCGCGATTGAGCTCAACACGATTATTGCAAACGCCCTGACGGCTTGGGCGACAAGCCAAGACGGAAAAGACTGGGGTTTTCGAAGCGGAATAAAGGTTTATCCGTCGGATTACAAGGGCTGGGCCGCCTTCTTGGCAAAGATTCGCACTTCTGATAAGCCAATCGCTGTTCCCGATATAAAGATGGGCTGGGATGCCCGGGTGACTCCGGACTGGATGAATCAGGAGCTGGCAAGCGTTCATATCTCTCTTGAAAATCGCTCAGTTCTGCCTAAGAAGAATTGGGATGAGACTGATGAAGCAATATTTCAAGTCGAGCTTCAGGTAGGCCTGACAAGTGAAGTCCACTCACCGCTTAAGCTGGGGCGTGTTGAAGCCTCGTATCGATACAACAAATTTCTCGAATACCCGGCAACCGGCTTTAACGGTGGAGTTGCGCTGGCGAGCCCCAAAGGGTCAGAATCTTTACTGCTGCGAACGACTTGGTCTCCACGGTACACGCAACCAAGAATCGTTCCAGTCTCCTACCCGAGCGTTAATCCGAACATTCGCGATTTGAGTCGTCCAGAGGGGCTTGATGGCCTTCTGCCACTTGCAGACGAGTTGGATAGGTGGTTCCAAACATTGCCGAACACGGTCAAGCTTGACGAGGGATTGGCGGTAGGTGACACGGAGGGACTGCTGCGTGAGCAAGGCGGCTTCGCCAGAGACCAAATCGCTTGGTCCAAGGAGATTCAAGCAATCAAAGCAGGTTTGAAGATTCTTGAAGAGTCGCGCATCGAATGGCAAAAATCCGGTAAGCGAGGCTCTCAGGCAAACGAAAAGGCTGTCCTTTTCGAAGCTTGGTTGTCGATGAACGAGACGATGGCAAACCTGATGAAGGAGAAGCTGAAAGACGATTCAGGCGCCTGGCGACTTTTTCAAATTGCATTTGTAGTCGCTAATATTTCTGCCGTTGCAAGTCGAATGAAGTGCTTCCGGCACGAGTACGACAGGGAGCGTGACGACACCGTGACGCTGCTGTATTTCGCGACCGGCGGTGGCAAGTCAGAGGCTTTCTTCGGGCTTTTGGTACTCAATTTGTTCTTTGACCGGTTGAGAGGAAAGCTTACGGGGGTCACCGCAATGCTGCGCTACCCCCTTCGACTCTTAACAATTCAGCAAGCCCAACGTTGTTCAAAAGTGCTGGCTAAAGCTGAACAATTGCGTCGCAAATATGAGTATCAAGGAGATGCGTTTTCAATTGGTTTTTGGGTAGGCAGCGGAGGCTCTCCCAACAATCACAAAGCGCCGGGGGTGGACTTCATTCCTGCAATTGAGGATAAGCCACCTACCCCTGACGTTGAAGCGGACCTGCTTGAGAACAACGTCAATTACGAGTTGCAAAACCAGGCATGGAACAAGATTCCGAGTTGTCCGTTTTGCAAGGCGCCTACTGCATTGCGAGTGTTCCCTGCTAAGGGGAAGCTCTTGGCACATGTCTGTACAAATTCAAAGTGCGAAGTCAACATGGGTGGTTGGGCACCCCTACCGTTCTACATTTGCGATGCCGACATTTATGACTTAGCTCCTTCCGTACTCTTGGGGACCGTCGACAAATTGGCACTGATTGGTCAGTACCCGGACACTCTTCGCCGGATTTACGGGATGTTTGGCGCTGCCCCGTGGCGAGAAGCAGCAACCGGACGGTTGCAAGTGCCCAGGAACGTTCAGCAGCTTGCTGCAGGCCCTGCCGCATACGGATGCGAAGGTCTGTATCCTGCATACCCCGACGGGCGTAAATTATTTCATGACCCGTTCCCCAGTCTTCTGATTCAAGACGAGGCGCATTTGCTCGACGAATCGTTAGGCACATTCGCCGGCCTATTCGAATCCGCACTAGATGCCATTCTTGGGGAGCTCGGTAAACCGCTGCGTGAGTTGCTGGCATATGAGCCTGATGGCCTGACCAGAAGAAGATCAAAAGTTATTGCAGCCTCCGCGACAGTTTCAGAGCCCCAGCGTCAGCTTGAGCATCTGTATCAGCGTCCCGTACCGGCTATGCAGTTTCCTTTCCCAGGGCAGAGTCTCTATGAGTCTTTTTATGCGGGTCCTTCTGCACCTCCAAGCGACGAAAAAGATAGGCTTTCTCTGAAAGATACCGATGTTGAGCGTTGGTCTAGGTGGAGCCGCGTTTATGTGGCGTTCTTGACCAATGGCAGGCCACACACCGCGACAACAGTATCCGTCCTATCGAACTTTCACACCCTCATTTCTGAACTCCTCATTGGATTGTGTTCAGGTACTGCGGAACAGAAAGCGCTGGTTAGAAGCAAGCTGATTGAAGGTCTCTCTGATGGTCCACTCAGCCAGCTCTACAAAGAAAAATTGCTCGCTGCAACGGACTCCGACTTGGCGACGTTGGTTGACCTTCACCGTATTGCTCTGACTTACGTCACCAACAAAAAGGGCGGTGACCAAATCATGGCCGCCGAATACGAAGAAACCAGAAAGCGACATGCTGACCGCTCTTTGGAAATCGGGGACCTCAAGACAAAGTTGATTTCTGGCTCAGTTTCCCAGGGGGACATCCAACACACTATCGAAGAGGCTCAAGACCGACCTCTCCCCGGACAGCCCATGCGCCCGTTGACCGAAGCACTCCGTTCAGTCATCGCAACTTCTGCGATATCTCACGGTGTTGACGTTGACGAATTCAATGCAATGTTCTTTGCAGGTATGCCTTCAGACATTGCCGAGTACATACAGGCCTCTTCACGGGTTGGACGCACTCACGTGGGTTTCATCATCTTAATTCCCACGCCACAGAGACGCCGAGACCGCTATATCGTTGAAGTTTTCGACAGCTTCCATCGATTCCTGGAGCGGATGGTCCAACCCGCTGCAATCGACCGTTGGGCAGGTAAAGCCATTGAGCGCGTTTTACCAAGTTTCATTCAGGCTTATTTGACAGGCGTACGGTATATGCAGGACGTCATATCGCGTGCACCAGAAGAAAAGGCAGAAATCAGAGATTTCCAATGGATACCTGACGTCAAGCGTGAATTCAATAGAAGTGAAGCATCACAAAAGCTCTTGGTTGACAGCATTTGCAAATTTATCGAGCGTGCTATAGGTCTTGATAGTGACGACTTTGCCCCCGGGGGACGGGAGCATTATCAGGAACTAATTAAGAACAAGGTTTATGCCCTGTTACAAGGATGGGCCAGCAATGAGCTTCAGTCCGAGCAGAAGATGCCAGCTTACTTTAACGAACAATCCAGCGTCATGAACAGACCGATGCTCTCGCTGCGGGATGTGGACGAACTTGGGAACATTCACTTTGGAAATAAAGACTTGAACGGCCGATGGCTTAACCCAGCCCCGGCCCGGACCGTCATGATTTTTATGCGTAATGGCGTTGCTGAAGGCGGCGATGCGGGAGACCGAGATGAACGATAGAGACGACAAACCCGCTCCTGCGCCAAAGGCGCCTTCTATGTCGCGGTCTAGAAGTCAGTTGGCTTCTTCCTACGCGCCAGGGGTCATATTCACATTTGAAGGAGGAATGGGAGCTTGCCTTTCAATTCCCGACCAGCAAGACTTCCCAGCTGTTTCAAGCATCTCCCGCGAGACCGGAGAGCAAATTCACCTTAGAGTGAGAGAGGTTTGGCAAAACTGGTTTGCGCGGGCTTCCACTGGCGGTACTGACAAGCATCCGGCCATGCCCGCTCAGTGCTTAGACCGAATGCTATTGCGCGACGGACGCTTTCACCCTCCAAGCCCTAATCAAACCTTCGAGCTGGTTGACCCTCTGCAGATGGGCTACACCCCAGCACCGCTTGCATTTGTTTGCAACACTTGTCAGAGGTTCAAATCCTTCGATACGGTTAGTCAGGCGTCAGACCGTCTCCATGAACTATCCGCGGGAAATTGCGGTGCGAAAGACGCGACCCAAAAAGGTAAGTGCCGATGGCGGCAGCTGGACGTTATCTTCGTTCATTGGTCGGGGAATTGGATGGCGCCATCCCCGGGTAAATGGGAATGGAATAAGGATAAGCAAGAGCTACGTTCACCTGTACAGATCTGTTGGTGCGGAAGTCGAAATTTCTACCTGCGGGACAAGTCTCCGCGAATCGGTCAATGGTTCTTCGAGTGCGAGAACGGCCATAAGGATGGTGATACCTGGATTCAAAACGATGAAGTAACCACCGAAATTCTGGGGGACGAATCAACAACCCGTCCGCCCAAGTGGCGTCGTATGGAGCCAATCTCTTATCGAGCTTCTGCTGCGTTCTACCCCCACTCGGAACAGTTTGTAGTTTTTTCGAAAGACCAGCAAGAGCTTCTGAAGTACTTACGCGATGGCAACCATGATGAATTGGCTGGATTCGTTGCCGAAAAGTTCGGCATGGGCGCGGTTGTGCCGTCTTTAGAGAGCATGGTTGAAATTCTTCGCAAAGGTGGAGAACTGCATAAAGGAAAAGTGCAGCAGTACGAGATGTGCCAGGAAATGCTCGCCAATCCCGTGGTGCAGGCAAATCCTGATATGGCTCGTAATTTTCATGACATGCTGGCGGCCATGGCCAAGGACTGGCGGGCAACTCCCGACCTGATTCCTGTTGATAAGGAGATTCCACCAGCCTTGAGCACCCAGGTCCAACGTCGAACTGATTTTGGAGGCCGCTATGACCCGTTCACCTTGGCGGTAGAACATGAGGCGCTCAGCCGCAGCAAACTTGATTCACTGGTAACCCTTGATGGCCGCGCCCAGTTTGTTCGATTCAGTCACTTGGACAAAGATTTGTCACCAAAAACTGATGCAGTCAAGGCAAAGCAGGAATCCACAACTCAACGACTGATGTCCGCGGCTGGAATGGCTGACTTCGGGTTAATCCGAGAGTTTGACCTTTGCAGGTTCACTCATGGGTTTACACGGATGTCAAACGAGCCGTTGATTGAAAAAAGCGAATCCGGCACCGCAGTACGGTATCCGGTTCGGTTGAATCTCTTCCCGACTCTTGGCAACAAGAAGCGGCCGATTTATGTTATTACCCAGGCAAACGAGGCATTTTACGTTCGATTGGACCCAAAGATTGTGTATGCCTGGTTGGAGCAGCTTGGGCTCTCAGACCTACCGGAATGGGACCCCAATGGCGACCTCAAGTTGGGTGCACATCTGTTGCAATTGGCTGCGCCATTTGGGAACTATTTCTCTGAGCTACATCCTGGTCCAGCCTCAACCTACCGATACGTCTACACGCTGTTGCACACCTACGCCCACGTGTTCATGAGAGCGATATCTGAATTTTCTGGACTGGACTTGGGTTCTATCAGCGAATACTTGTTCCCCGCTGATTTGGCCTTCGTGGTCTATCGGAATGGAACGACTATGGACCTCGGCAACTTATCTGCGCTCTGGAGAAACTTCAACAATATGTTCTTGGAGCACATCCTGCAGCCTAAGACTTTGATGTGTGGCTCCGGAAGTCTCTGCGATACAAATCCGCATAAGCCAGGGGCTTGCCCCGACTGTGTAATGGTTCCGGAGACATCCTGCCTTGCTAGCAACCAGCTTCTATCAAGAGCTGTTCTGCGTGGCGGACCGGCGCCCCGGGAAGATAAAGACCACCATTCCCAAGAAATTGTCGGGTTCCTGGACGTTTCAAATGCCGCCGCTTCACATTGATAACGCCGTTGTCGCTTTAGCGCCTTTTTCTGAAATTTTGGAAGGAGTGCTCAGTCTTGCTGAAAAGGGGCTATTAGCGGCTCCAACTGCTTCAAAAAACATTGCGTCATTGGTGGGGATAAGTTCTGCGAAGCTCCCCCAGCTTCATCAAGCGTTACAGGCTGGACGGATGGTAGAGATCTTCATGGAAGACAAGTCTGGTGATTGGTCGTTGGGGTGTTCAAGCGCCGGTACAACCGCATTAAGGACAATGCTCCACAGCATAAATTTATACAAGTTACATGTTGAACGGCCATTGGATGAGGTCACGGTTGTAGTTTCTAAACCATCCAATCCGAGTCAATTGGTTGAATTACTTGAAAAATCTCTTGAGGGTTTTTCGGGTATGCAAACCACTGCCCATGCGTTAATTAATATGGCGCATCGGGCGAAAAGACGATTTACAGTGATGTCCCCTTTCGTAGATGAAGCAGGAATGGCGCGTGTCATCGAGCTTTTTGAATGCACCCAAAGCGAAGTCGCCAGAGAACTAATCATCCGCAGACCGATACCAGACGCGCTAATTCAGTGTCGCGATACTTTGATACGGTTGGATGTGAAAGTACTTGACTTTCGCATCTCAAAGGATGAGGTAGGTGAGCATGAAACGTTTCACGCCAAAGTTGTACGAGTTGATGACGATGAGTGCTATCTCGGATCTTCCAACATGACCCAGTGGTCATTCAATTACTCGCTGGAGCTTGGATTTCTGGTCCGTGGAGAGGGGGGGCGAAGGGTCTCTCAAATTTTAGACGCTGTGCAAAACGTATCGAAAATTGTTTGTCTTTAACTTGGTAGAACTAGTAAATTCGATCAACATGCTCGTAAAAGTCGTTCCTCTATATATGATTGTGAAATACGCATTAGGTTCAACTGGTTTTCAATAAATGAATAACATCGTTTAAAGAATTGCTTGCTAAACGTCTTGTATCTCCTATTCAAATTGATTTTGATTTGATTTAAAAAATTAGATGCAAATTAAGCGCTATTGGAAAGCGCCTTGATAAGGGCTGCGCAATAAACTTCATAGTAGACGATACGCACCGCCGCTGGTTTAACTACGGCATGGCGGGAACGCTGGTGCTGTCGCTTGTGCCGATGATTTAGGTTGATGGAGCGCCTGCGACGATAATCCAGCCATGCGCCTCACACCTCAAGAACAAGCCGTCATCAAAGCCGCGAGCCTTACGCACTTTGACGCGCCTGTGCGCTTGTTTGGCTCTCGGTTAATCGACACCCGACGAGGCGGCGATATTGATTTGTATATTGAAAGCCCACTCAAAGGCGATCAGGCTTTTGCGCGTGAGCTTGCCATGACAGCCGAGATTTGGCGCAAGCTGGGTGAGCAAAAAATTGACATTGTGGTGAGTGATGGAGAGCATCTACTGCCGATACACGAACGTGCAAGACACGAGGGAGTGTGGCTATGAGTTTGCCTTTGCAGGATGCGCTACGCCAATGCCATAGTCACGCCGAGCATTTACAAAGTGCCATTCGTGATATTCCAACGCCCATCTCGGAATCCTTGTTAGACGCGGCTAGGCCTGAGTTGATTCGCGCCTTAGATCAAATGGTTTTGCGCTTTATCAAACTGCAAGACACTATGGGAGAGCATGTTCTACGTGGCTTTGCAGTCAATGTCTTGCTTGAACCTGTCGATGACGCTCCGCTTGCTGATGTACTCTCGTTGTTAGAAAAGCATGGCTTTTTGACTGTTCAAGATTGGCTCATGCAGCGCAAGCTGCGCAATGCATTGACACATGAATACCCTGATCAAGCAGATCGACAAACGGCGGCTTTGAATGCGGCTGTAGCCGCTAGCGCACAACTGATCGGCTGGCTCGCTGCTTTTGAAATTCGTACCCGCTGAAAACTAATTCACGCCACCAAACCCGCCCCCCCCAGGCGTATGAATCTCAAACACATCGCCCGCTTGCATTTGCGCCGTGCCGATGTGACCTAATTCTTCAACTCGTCCATCTTTGCGCACCACGCGGTTAATACCCACCGCGCCCGCTTCGCCGCCCGCTGCCCCGAAAGCCCCGTGTAGCCTGCCATTCGACAAGATGCCTGCCGTCATAGGCTCTAAAAATTCCACGCAGCGCACACCACCATCGCCGCCCGTCCATTGACCTTTGCCGCCAGAATGTTTGCGTATCTCGTAACTTTTCAGACGCACGGGGAATCTAAATTCCAGCACCTCAGGATCGGTTAAGCGTGAGTTGGTCATGTGCGTTTGTACGACCGATGTGCCATTAAATCCATCGCCTGCTCCTGAACCACCGCTAATGGTTTCGTAATACTGATGCCGCTCGTTACCAAACGTGAAGTTGTTCATCGTCTGTTGGCTGCTCGCCATGAGGCCCAGTGCGCCATAGAGCGCATTGGTGATGCAGCTCGATGTCTCCACATTGCCCGCCACCACGGACGCAGGCGGCAGAGGATTGAGCATCGAGCCCTCGGGGATGATGACCGTAATCGGTTTTAGGCAGCCTGCGTTCAGCGGAATGTCGTCGTCCACCAGCGTTCTAAACACATAGAGCACAGCGGCCATGCACACGGCACGCGGGGCGTTGAAGTTATTGATTTGCTGGGACGACGTACCAGTGAAATCGATGATGGCGCTGCGGGTTTTGGCGTCTAGCGTGATCGCGACGGTGATTTGTGCGCCGTTGTCGAGTGGCAGGGTAAAGCTGCTTGACTTCAGTGCAAGCCCGGCAATCGCACGCCGCACGGCCTCTTCGGCGTTACCCTGCACATGGCGCATATAGGCTTCGACTACGGGCAGGCTGTACTCGTCCACCATTTTTTGCAGCTCTTGTGCGCCGCGTTGGTTGGCCGCAATTTGCGCTTTCATGTCCGCCATATTTTGCGCAGGATTGCGACTCGGGTACGTGGTTGTGCCGCCGCCTGTGCGCAAGAGCTTCAGCATTTTTTCTTCTTGCAACACGCCTTGATCGACCAATTTGAAGTTGACGATTTGCACGCCCTCTTCGTCAATGGTGGTGGAAAACGGGGGCATCGAGCCTGGCGTTGTCCCGCCAATATCGGCATGGTGCCCACGCGAGCCGACGTAGAAATTGGGACGTGCCGAGGCATCCAAGTAAACAGGCGTCATCACCGTCACATCAGGCAAATGCGTGCCGCCGTGATACGGGTCGTTCAGCACAAACACGTCGCCAGGCCTCATGGTGCTTAGGCCTTGGGCATCTTTGTTATCACGAATCACCGTTTTAATGCTCTCGCCCATCGACCCCAAATGCACAGGCATGTGCGGCGCGTTGGCAATCAAGTTGCCGTCCGCATCAAACAGCGCACAACTAAAGTCCAGTCGCTCTTTGATGTTGACCGAATACGCCGTGTTTTGCAGTTGCAAACCCATTTGCTCGGCAATGTTCATAAAGAGTTTGTTAAACACTTCGAGTAGGACAGGATCGACCTGCGTGCCCACGGCATAGACAGCCTTACGTGCAGTGATGCGCGACATGACAAGGCAGTTGTGCTCGGTGAGCTTGGCCTGCCAACCCGCTTCAATCACGGTCGTAGCGTTCGGCTCGGCAATGATGGCGGGGCCCGTCAAATGCTCGCCAGGCCGCATGGATGCTCGCACCACCAAGGGCGCACCCGCCCAAGCGCCTTCCGAGTACATACGAACCATGCTGTCGGCAGGCGTTTCGCGCGGCTCATGTAATGCAAGTAACGGCTCAAGCGGAGCGTCGCCGCTACTGATCGCTTCCACGGAAACCGCTTCCACTACCAGCGCCTTACCTTGCATCAAAAAGGCAAACCGCTGCTGATACGCCGCTTCAAACAGCGCTTGAATTTGCGCCGCGTCCATCGCTGCACTCACCTCCACCACCAGCGCCGTATCCGTACCTTCATATTTAATGTGCATGCGCTGGAGGCCGCGTGGGCTAAGCCCTCCCAGCCCTTGTGCTTCGAGTGCCAATCTGGATGCGGCTTGCAGGCTAGCGAGTGTTTCAAAAATCGCCGGTAGCGCATCACGACTGAGTCGTTGCTCCACCGCCTGCTCGCGCATCACAGACTGATCCGCCAGCCCCATGCCATACGCCGACAGCACGCCCGCCAGCGGGTGCACCAGCACGCTCGT
>JANPAS010000119.1:0-6768 GCA_031430035.1 Comamonadaceae bacterium
CACGTGAACGAGATTCAATTTAGCCGCATCGTTAAGCAGCTCCATTGCCAAATGTGGCACGCTGCCCGTTCCGCTGGAAGCCATCGTCAGTGGCTTTGCTTTGTCCTGCATAGACTTTCGAGCGGCAGCCACAAACTCAGCACCCGTGTTGTAGGGCGCATTGGCTGCGACGACAAACATTTCCACGTTATTCACAACGAGCGAGACAGGCGTCAGATCACGCATCGGGTCGTAGGAGAGTTTTTCGTAAAGCGCAGGATTAATCGCGACCGCGCCCACGCTGGTGAGCCACAGTACGGACGCATCAGGCGCAGAGCGCGACACAAACTCGGCTGCAATCGCGCCGTTAGCACCTGCTTTGTTTTCGACGATGACCTGATGCCCGAGTTCTTTGGATAGCTGCTCGCTCATGGTGCGAGCGACAAAATCCACAGGCCCTCCAGGTGGAAAGGCGACGATGATGCGCGTGGTTTTAGCTGCGCCACTCGTTTGTGCAAGCGCGTTGGAGGCGACAAACAATGCTCCGCAAGCCACAGCCAGTATGGCCTGCAGGCCAATTCTTTTAGTAAAAATCATTCAATCTCCTTTAAAAATTAATCACACCGTGCGGACATACCGCCATCGACCACAATCTCTGTTCCTGTGACGAAGCGTGCTTCATCAGATGCCAAAAAGAGCGCCGCATTGGCCGTATCACGCCCATCGCCCTCCACCGCCAGCGGAATCCGCGCCGCACGCTGCGCCAGTATGGCAGCAACATCACCGCCCGCCCGTTGTCCCGCAAGGCGCACCTCGACCATAGGGGTGTGCAATTGGCCTGGTACCACCGTGTTCACGCGAATGCCTTGTTTGGCGTATTGCACCGCCAGCACCCGCGAGAATTGAATCACACCCGCCTTGGTTGCGGCATAGGCAATTTGCGCCGACCCTGTCCAGCGCGTACCCGAAGTCGAGGCCATATTGACGATGGAGTAGCCCTCATCAGGGTTGGCTTCGTGCTGTTTCAGCATATGCGGAATGACATGCTTGCAAGTGAGGAATACGCTCTTGAGGTTGTGATTAATTTGCGCGTCAAAAACCTCCTCACTCATCTCCACAGGTCCGCCCTTGGCCGAGCCGCCCACGTTATTGACGAGCACATCGATGCGGCCAAACATAGCCACGCACGCCGCCACGTTATGCGCGATGGAGTCACTGCCAGCATCGCTATTCGTCACGTCGCAAGCCGCCCCCACAAACACGCCGCCCGCATCTGCAATCAGCTTCACGGTCTCGGTCATGCGCTCCAGATCTTTGTCCACGCCATAAACTTTTGCGCCCTCCAATGCGAAACGTACCGCCATCGCGCGGCCATTGCCCCAGCCCGTGCCAACGGAGCCCGCGCCCGTGATGAAAACGACCTTGCCAGCTAATCGGCCAGCAAGACTCATGGATAAAGGCATAGATGAAGATAGGTTATTGGAATCCATACAGTCTTTCTGGGTTGGTCACTAATAATTTATCAAGCCAAATCTGCGTAGAGGCCATATGGGATAAGGCTTCCACGATTGCCGAATCGTCGGGCACATGCGTGTGATTGGGATGCGGAAAGTCTGTGCCCCAAACGCATTGATCGGGATAATTTTCAACAAGCAACTTCGCCAAAGCCACACCAGCGAAATACTGCGGCGCATGACTAGGCGTTGAATCGATACGATCAATGCCGCTGACCTTGACATGAAACAGCGGATTTTTAAGCAAGTCAAACAGCGCCGCAAAATCTGCGTGGTTTGCGCCTTGGGTTGCATCCACACGCCCCATGTGGTCAATCACCACAGGCACAGCGCTTTTAGCCAGCGGCGCTGCGATGCTATGAATCATGCTGGACTCGAAATGCACTTGTAAATGCATGCCGACTTTTTTGAGTCGATGTGTGAGTGCCACGATGTCATCAATCGTGCTGGTAGCAGCCAAGTGGTTCATAAAGTGAAAGCGAACACCTTTGAAACCTTTGCTGGATAAGCGCTGCAGTTCATCATCGCTGACTGAGCTAGGCACAAGCGCTACACCAAGATAGCGACCCTCGCCATGTGCAATCGCATCCTCCACGGCAGAATTATCAAATCCATGAACGATGGATTGCACGATCACGCAGCGTGAAATGCCGAGCGTTTTATGCAGCGCAAATAGCGTCTCTTTGCCCGCATCGACTGGCGTGAAGTTGCGCGTGGTGGCGTATGGAAATTGTGCCGCTGGGCCAAAAATATGCACGTGGCTGTCGCAGGCGTTGGCAGGCAGCTTGAGCGCAGGCCTTGCCGTCTGAGGGTTATAGGTGAGGATGGGGGTGGATAAATCGAAACTCATAGCGTTTTTAATAAAAACGAGTTGGTCAGGTCGGCGGCTTCGTACTGAACCCAGTGACCCGCGTTTGGAATGATTTGCTTGTGACTGAGCGCTCCTTGAGATTCAAGCATCTCTAAAACAGAAGCTGGCGTGCAAGTCACATCATGCTCACCCCACAGGGCACTGATCGACAGGCGAGGATTGACTTGCCGTGCGCCCGAAAGCGCATCCATCAAGCCGCCTGCGCGAGATATTTTTTTGCTATGAAAGCGTGTTTGCAAACAAGCACTGGTGTGAATAACCAGCGCTTCATCACTCACGGACAACTCCTGCGCCAGCATGTGCATCAACAAATTGTGCCGCATGACTGCCTGCAAAGCCACGCCGTCATTGGCCTCTAGAGCATCCGTCCAGTTAAGCAGCTTGCCCTTGGAGCGACGCGTTGTGCCGTGACCTGCTGCGCCCAACAAAACCAGATGCGTGATATTCGGACGCTGCGCTGCCATCTTTGCGGCGACTAAACCGCCAAAGGAAAAACCCGCCAAGCGAACAGGCGTTTCTGCGCCGATCCGTTCGTTCAAAGCCACGCGCAGGGTATCCACCAAGGACTCCATCGTCGGCTCTGGCGGCGTATCTGATTCGCCATAGCCGGGCATATCAGGGACGAGTACGCGGTAGTGGTTGGACAGCGCATCGACGTTTCGCATCCAATGCTGATGCGAACCATGGCCGCCATGCAGCAGCACGACGGGCTCGCCCGCACCGTATTCGTGCCACGCGATTTTGGTGTTCACGCCAGCACCATCACGGCATCAGCAGCTTTCACACCTTGCCCTTTTGGCAAGACAAAGATCGGATTGATTTCTGCCGTAACGAGCCGCTCACCAAGGCATTCGACCATGTTTGAAAACGCCACCACGGCATCAACTAACGCATCGACATCGCAAAGTGCGCGGCCACGGTAGCCGTTTAGCAGCGGCCATGTTTTTAATGATTCCATCATCTCGCGTGCGCCAGCCTTATCGACGGGACACATACGCAAAACCGTGTCTTCCAACAGTTCGGCTGTCGTGCCACCCATGCCTAGCAAGATGGCACTTCCCGTCGGATCACGATGCATGCCGAGGATCATCTCCACCCCACCCGTCACCATTTCTTGCAGAAGAAATTGCTCGCAGGCCATGCCCGTATTGGCTTTCACAGTAGATTGCATTTGCGTTAAGCGATCACCAATTTGATCGGCGGCAAGATTGACCGCCACGCCGCCCACATCACTTTTATGCGTGATAGCGCTAGACAGCATCTTCAAAACGAACTGATGAATGCCTTGGGAAGCCATACTGGATGTGGCCTGCAGGGCATCGCTACTTGAAGTCACCACACATTCACGCGAGGCTGAAATTCCAAACGAAGCAAAGATTTTTTTGGCGTCAAACTCATTAAGCGAACCCGTGAAAGAACTATGCACTTCGACAGGCTCAGTGCGAACGGTTGGCGAAGCAGGCGTTCGGGTGGACTCAGCGCGAATGGTTTGGTTTTTTGTTTCAAACTTTTCGCGCTGAGTCTGCCCGAACGCCTGTCTGTGTGCCATAGCCAATAAAGCCTGAGCACAACTCTCAGGCGCAGTAAAAGCAGGCACACCCAGCGACGACAAAACAGCCGCCGCCTCCGGCGCATGAGGACTGACATAAGCCAGCACAGGCTTATTAGCAAACGCTGGCTCATCCGTCATTGCACCTGAAATCGCATCTGCCATCAAGCGCGGCTGCGCCACACCCGACGACCCCACAATCACAATCAAAGCGTCGTAGCTGGAACTAGACAACAGCGCCGCCACTGCACCGCGCAGTACCGCAGGCTGCAAACCTGCCAGCGTCACGTCAATCGGGTTTTTGTCAAACACCGCGTGATCGCCGCTTTGCGTGGCGCGTAGTTTGAGTGCCGTATCGGCATCTGGCGCAGGTGTTTCAAACCCAGCCATCCCTAAACTGTCCGACACCAACGTGCCTGCCCCGCCTGTCGATGTCAGGATGGCAACACGTTTGCCTGCTAATTTTTTTCCAGTTGAAAGTGCAAGCGGCATATCCAGCAAATCGCTAAACGTCTCGGCCCGAATCACGCCGCAACTTGCAAATAGAGCATCGTACATTCGGTCTGAACCCGCCATCGCGCCTGTATGCGATACAGCTGCGGCTGCGCCCGCTTCCGAGCGTCCAATTTTGAAGGCAACGATGGGCTTGCCTAAACCACTGTTTGCTTGCCGCGCCTTGCTGCATGCGGCTTTGAAGCGTTCTACGTTACGCACCGTCTCAATATAAAGCACGATGACTTGAGTGGCAGGATCATCCGCTAAATAGTCCACACAATCGGCTAAATCGATGTCTACTTCGTTGCTAGTGGCAATCAATTTGGAGAGTCCCACGCCGCGTGCGGAAGCGCGTGACAAAAGCGAGCCCAAGATGCCACCGCTTTGCGAGACCACGCTGATCGTACCGCGCTCGAAGTGCGCCATATCCATCGCACCGCTGGGCGAGAGAACGATGCCGTCGCTCAAATTAACTAAACCAATCGTATTGGGGCCGAGGATTCGCATCTTGCCAGCCGCTTTAACTAGCTCCGCTTGCCGCGCCGCACCCGCCTCGCCTGTTTCGGCATAACCACTGGCGAGAACGATACAAAATGCAACGCCCAGAGCCGAGAGCTCGCGCACAGCAGCTTCAGCTCGCTCTGCGCCAAGCAGCACCATCGCGACATCGGGCACGGTTGGCAAATCGGCAATCGAGGCGTAACAAGTCAGGCCACTGATTTCTGATACGCGCGGATTGACAGGATAAATCGCGCCCTTAAAACCTTGTTTTTGCAAGAGCGCAATCGGACGCCCTGATGTTTTAGTCGCATCGGCGGATGCGCCAATCACAGCGACGGAGCGAGGCTTAAAGAGGCGGTCTAACGGATTTAGTGCGTTCATTTTTCTGCCGTCTTATTCAAAAATGCCATCACCGCCTCTCGGTGCTCGCTGCTGGTGTAACAAATGCCTTGGGCTTGGCTGCCTTGTGCAAAAATTTGCTCTGAGGGCAATTCGAAGCTTTGATTCAAAATCGTTTTGCCGAGTGCCAGTGCGGTCGCAGAGCCTTTGGATAATTCAGCAGCCCAAGCCTGCGCATCAGATACCAATTGGTCTGCGGTGGACTTTCGGTCTGCAATGCCCATCGATATTGCCTCGGCGCTATCCACCTTGCGCCCAGTGAAGATGAGTTCTTTGGCTCGTGGCAGTCCCACACGGCGCGGCAAAAAGTACATCCCGCCGCCATCAGGAATGATGCCTCGGTGGATGTACGACCACGTAAAGCTGGCATGTTCGCTCACCATGATGAAGTCGCAGGCCATAGCTGTATCGGCTCCTAGCCCAGACGCAGCGCCGTTGACAGCCGCAATGGTGGGCTTAGGCATGGTGTGAAGCAGGCTTTGCACGTGATGCACCCCTTGCTGCCGCGACCAACCGTTAAAAGCAATTTCGCCCGTAGGTGCGGACATGCGGCGTTCCATCCCCGCAATATCGCCGCCTGCGCAAAAGCCTTTGCCTGCGCCTGTGAGCACTAAGGCGCGAATGGTTTTGTCGCTTGCGACACGCGTGAGAGCCACAACAAACTCAGCACGCATCGCGTCGTTCATGGCGTTGCGCTTGTCAGGTCGATTGAGGGTGAGGACGGCAATACCGCGGCTATCAACGGCGAGTTCGACTAAGTTGTCATTCATTTTTATTCAGCCTTAATATTTGCAGTTTGAATCACCTTGCGCCAGCGAACGACTTCGCCTTTGAAGTAAGCATCCAATTCTTGCGGCGAGCCTGCACTCACCACCAAGCCTTCGTCCCCGACACGTTTTTTGAAGATGTCTGAATGAGCTGCTTTTTTTGCCGCGCTGTTTAACTTAGCAATCACTGCAGGGTGCGTACCACTGGGTGCAAAGAGTCCATACCAACTGTCGGCTGCGTAGGCCTTTAGCTCTGGCACGCCAGAGCCAGCAAGGCTTGGCACGTAGGCTAACCGTGCAACGGGCGAGCGCTCTTTGGTCGTCACGGCGAGCGCACGAAGTTTGCCGCTCTCGATAAATCCACCGACCGCCGATGCAGTTGCAAACATCATGTCCACTTGCCCACCGAGCACATCGGTCAATGCAGGACCAGCGCCGCGATATGGGATGTGGATCATGAAAGTTTTAGTCAGCGACTTAAAAAGCTCACCCGCTAAATGTGCCGATGTGCCAGAGCCTTGCGAGGCAAACGACAACTTGCCAGGATTGGCTCTGGCGGCGTTCATGATGTCTTGAACGGTTTTATACGGGCTATCGGCTCGCACCACCAGCACATTCGGTGACAGTCCGACCAGCATCACTGGTGCAAAAGATTTGTCATAGGAATAAGGCAGCTTAGGCAAAAGACTGGGG
>JANPAS010000120.1:0-1671 GCA_031430035.1 Comamonadaceae bacterium
GCCGCATTCATCACGGCTTCCATACTGAGGCTGCCATCCGCCAGTGCAATGTTGTCGCGAACACTTCGGTTAAACAGCAGCGTATCTTGTCCCACCACACCAATTTGGCGACGCAACCACGAGGTATCCACCAAGTTCAAATCCATACCGTCCAGCAAAATACGGCCACTCTCAGGGGTATAGAGGCGCTGTATTAAACGCATCAGCGTCGTTTTGCCAGCCCCCGAAATCCCCACAATCCCAATCACTTCGCCCGCTGCAATATCGAAGCTCACATCAGAGAGCACCTCGGGCGCTTTAGGTGCATAGCGAAAGTTCACGCGATCAAAAGTAATGCGGCCTAGCACTGGCGGCGGTGTGCTACGGTTTGGCCTAAACGCAGGCTCTGGGGGAGCATCCATGATGTCGCCCAGTCGCTTGATACTCACCTTCATTTGTGTAAAGTCTTGCCACAAAGACGAGAGCTTCAAAATCGGCGCATTCACGCGGCCAGACAGCATATTGAACGCAATCAAACCGCCCACCGTCAACTCACCATCAATCACTTGCTTAGCGCCCAGCCACAGCAAAACAACCGTCAAAATTTTGCTAGCCAGTGCAATAAATTGGTTTGTTGCATTGCCAAGGTGTCCGCCTTCAAACGACACGTTCACATGGTTGGCTAGGCGCTGCTCCCAGGCGCGTTGCCACTGCGGCTCGACGGCGTGACTCTTCAGCGTTTCCATCGACGTGACCGTCTCCACCAAGTAAGCTTGGTTTTCAGCCCCCATGGCAAACTTATCTTCTAGCTTTTTACGCAAGAGCGGCGTAACAAGCGCAGAAGCGCCAAAGAACACCGGTAGCGCGCAAATCACCACCAAGGTGAGCACCGCGCTGTAATAAAACATGATCGCCAGATAAATAAATGCAAACAACAAATCTAGCCAACTGGTCAGCGCTTGGCCTGTCATAAAGTTGCGGGCATTCTCAAGCTCGCGCACCCGCGCCACGGTGTCCCCGCTGCGGCGGCTTTCAAAGTACGACAGCGGCAAATGCAGCAAATGCTTAAAGAGCTTGGCGCCTAGTTCCACGTCGATGCGATTAGTCGTATGACTCATCAAATAATGCCGCATCGCACTTAAGCACACTTCAAAAATACTGACACCCAAAAGGGCAATCACCATCACGTCTAACGTGGAGAGCGTGCGGTGCGTGAGCACCTTGTCAATCACGACTTGAAAAATGAGCGGCGTAATGAGTGCAATGATTTGGATAAATAACGAAGCCAGCAAAATCTCGCCCATCAGCGCTTTGTACTTTTGCAGCGATTGCCAAAACCATCCCACGCCAAATTTGGCAGTATCCCCCTCGGCAGCTTCACCAGCGCCTTGCAATTGACTAGATTTTTTAGCGTCAATCCACTCGCCCACATAGAGCTTGTCAAACTCAGCCAGCGTGATTTGCCGCGGCTCGCTATCGCCCTCTTGCTGCAAGATCACAGCGCCAGTCGCGGTACTTGTATCCACTTTCCCAACAATCATAAAACTACCGCTTGCGGTCGGCATTAAAGCAGGAAGCGCCGCATTGGTTAATGCGGATCGCTTACCTTTTTTAAGTGAGGCCTCGAAGCCCAAGCTAGATAAGGCTTGCAGCAATGCGCCCTTAGTCAACGGTACAGGCGCCCCGTCCTTG
>JANPAS010000121.1:0-2019 GCA_031430035.1 Comamonadaceae bacterium
AACAGGCTTGTACTCGCCGTTTTCGCAAGTTACAGCAAAGCCAAACATGGTGTCTTTAGGAATGCCGTATTGGCCGTCAGATGGAATACCCATCGTGACCCACTTTCCGTTTGTGCCCAGCGCCCAATCGCGCATGTGGTCAATAGCTGCATTGGCCGCCGAAGCCGCGCTGGACAAGCCACGCGCTTCGATGATGGCTGCGCCGCGCTTGCCAACGGTTGGCAAGAAAGTGTCTGCATTCCACACTTGATCGTTGATCATTTTTTCAACGGATTCGCCGTTGATGGTGGCGAAACGGTAGTCCGCGTACATCGTTGGGGAGTGATTGCCCCACACCAAGAGTTTTTCGATATCAGCAACGGCCTTGCCCGTTTTGGCAGCAATTTGCGAAGCCGCACGGTTGTGGTCAAGGCGCAGCATGGCAGTGAAGTTTTTACGTGGCAGATCAGGAGCACTCTTCATCGCGATGTAAGCGTTGGTGTTGGCTGGATTGCCAACCACGAGCACCTTCACGTTGCGCGAAGCCACAGCGTTCAAGGCTTTGCCCTGTGCCGTAAAGATAGCGCCATTCACGGCCAAAAGTTCTGCACGCTCCATGCCAGGGCCGCGTGGACGTGAACCCACCAAGAGTGCGTAGTCCGCATCTTTAAACGCCGTCATTGGGTCACCGTGGGCTTCCATGCCCACGAGCAGTGGGAAAGCGCAGTCTTGCAACTCCATCATCACGCCTTTGAGTGCTTTTTGTGGGCCTTCAACAGGCACTTCGAGCAATTGCAAAATCACGGGCTGGTCTTTGCCCAGCATTTCGCCAGAAGCGATACGGAACAGCAATGCATAACCAATTTGACCAGCAGCGCCAGTAACGGCAACACGAACGGGGGCTTTACTCATGGGAGAACTCCAAAAAGAGAGGTTGAAACACAAAAAATCTATCGCTATTTTATCCGCAAAAACCCTAGGTTGCCAAGTCCTATGTCTTACATAAGACTTTTTGTTTGCGACAAGATAAGCATAAACCCTAGGTCTTTCATCCGCTATCTTATATAAGATTAAGGGTATGCAAACCCAAGTCACCCCGTCGTTTAGTCCGCTGTATAGCCAAATCAAAGCTTTGATTCTGCAAAGTCTGCAAGCAGGCGAATGGAAGCCAGGCGAAGCCATTCCATCCGAAATGGATTTGGCCGCCCGCTACGGCGTTAGCCAAGGCACGGTGCGCAAAGCAATTGACGAGTTAGCAGCCGAAAATTTACTCATCCGTCGCCAAGGCAAGGGCACTTTCGTGGCAACCCACGCCGCTCGGCAAGTGCAAACGCGGTTTTTGCGTTTAGTTCCCGACAGCGCGAATGAGGACAACCTAGGCTCGGACACCTACGCTGAAAACGGTAAAAATATCTTGGTCGACCGTACCATCACCGCGTGCGCACGCGAACGAGCGACAAAGGACATCGCCAAAGCATTACGACTCAAAACGGGCGACCCTGTCGTTTACATCCAGCGTGTGCTGGCCTACAAAGATAAAGATGGCAAAAGCGCAGCCATCCCCACCATCTTGGAAGACATCTGGCTTGCGGGCAGCTCGTTCAAAGGCCTAAACCTAGAGCGACTCGCCCAGTCCAAAGCCCCCATGTACGCCATGTTTGAGTCCGAGTTTGGGGTCAACATGGTCAGAGCAACCGAAAAAATCCGCGCCGTCAACCCAAGCAAAGAACAGGCTAACCTCTTGCAAGTCAAGGCGGACGAGCCCTTGCTCAGAGTCGAGCGCATTGCCTACACGTACAACGACACGCCGATTGAAGTGCGCACGGGACTGTACCGCACGGCATCACGGCATTACAAAAACGACTTGCAATAATTTCCCAAAAGGATGATGTCCCGAACATGATGTCCGATGTGCAGGCTTCATCATCCAAGCAGTGCGTAACATAGCGGCATGAATGACGACACTTGTTACTCGGCCATGCAATCCCGCGATGCACGCTTCGACGGCGCGTTTTTTGTCGGCGTCACCAGCACAGGCAT
>JANPAS010000122.1:0-8177 GCA_031430035.1 Comamonadaceae bacterium
CAGTCAATCGCGTCAGCCATCGCGGCGTTGACGGATGCGCTATGACTCACATCCATGTGCACATACTTGGCGCGACCGTCAAACTGGGCGTTCAACTCAAGAGCTAAAGCCGAGCCTCGCTCATTCAATACGTCGGTTAATGCCACGCGAGCACCTGCAGTCAATGCCGCTCTAGCAAAAGCCTCGCCTAGTCCACGGGCTGCACCTGTGATAAGAATACGGTGGTTAGCAAGTGGTGTCATAAAGAGGGCGCTAGCTTTTCTAGTTCAATGATGTTATTCAAAGTCACGGTTTTACCAACGATTGAAATCAAATGGCGCTCTTGCAACTCTCTAAAGCTGCGGGACAGTGTTTCAGGTGCTAAATCTAGCGTGGCGGCAATCAGATTTTTGTTGAGCGCTAGATCGAACTTCACGGGTTGATTGGCATGTGCCGTATGCGGATAGCTGCGTAGTAAATAGACCGCCAACCTTGCTAGGGGCGTGGTGTGGCTGGTGGACTCTATGTTTCCGACGACTTCGCGCATGCGCAGGGAGAGTGAGGCCAACATGCGCAAGGCAAAGCGGCTATCGCGTTCAATCAATTGTAAAAACGCATAACGTGGTATGTAGGCCAGCAAACTGTCCTCTAGTGTGGTCGCGCTCAGGTAATAAGGCTGCTCTAAAAACATGGTGATGTCGCCAAAAGTTTCGCCAGCTTCGACCACATCCAAAGGCTTTTCAGTGCCGCTATTGGTTTGAAGAGAAACCATCACGCGTCCATAGACTACGACATGAAAGCCTTCGCAAGGGTCGCTGGGTTTGCACACCACTTGGCGTTTTTTAACCTTAATCAGCGAGGCCACATCAACTAGCGCAGCAATATCCGACTCCTGCGCGTGCGCAAAGAGCGGCAAGTGACGTAGTAAGGACGAGAATTGTGCGGTGTCTAGCATGGATGTAGGGACGACAAAGACGACATATTATTGTGCTTGCCTTGCGTTGGCAAATTTACACCTTGATTGCAATCAAGGATTTCAAACTTGAACTGCTAAATGTGGGTTTACCCTAGGCTAAGACTAGGGCAAGGCTTGATTAGACTCAAACTTCCGCAAAACTTAAAAGCAACTTAAAAGCAACTTAAAAGGAAACGCAATGATGTCTTCATTCAAACTGAGTCTAGGATCGGCACTTTGTGCGCTTAGCACATTCTGCCTTTCGTCAACCGCCATCGCGCAGACGTACCCGACTAAAACAGTCTCTATCGTCGTTAGTTACCCCGCTGGAGGCGACACCGATGTGATTGCACGCGTGTTTGCTGAGCGTTTGGGCGCTAAGTTTGGCCAGCAATTTGTGGTGGAAAACAAGCCTGGTGCTAGCGGCACGATTGGCAACGCCCTAGTTGCTAAAGCGCCTGCAGATGGTCATACGCTGTTGTTTACACCAAGCACGATTTCAACTGCACTTTTGGTTTTGAAGCCAGGCTCTGGCGCGACTTACGACACTTTGAATGACTTCACCCCGATTATGCAAATCGGCACGCAGCCCTTGTATTTGTTCTCGAACACGGCTTCGGGTTTGAAGACGGTTAAAGACGTGATTGATGCGGCCAAGGCTGACAAAGTCAAAACCTACGGTTCTCCTGGTAGCGGCTCACCCATGCATGTGCTGGGCGAAATGTTTAACCGCTCTGCAGGTACCAAAATGCAGCAAGTGCCTTATCGCGGTACAGGCCCTGTCGTGACGGATTTGGTGGGTGGGCATTTATCGTTTGCCTACAGCACGCTTGGGCCTATGGCACAGCATATTGCCACCGGAAAAGTAACCAACATCGCAATTGCTGATGCGCGTCGCTCGGTACTCAGCCCAGATGTGCCTACATTGTCCGAAGCGGGTGTCAAGGATGCTGACGTGATGGCTTGGCTAGGTGTGATGGGTCCAAAGGGCATGCCTGCCAATGTGGTGAGCGCCTTAAATGCTGCAATGAATGACATTTTGAAAACCCCAGATGTGCAGCAGCGCCTGCGTACCATGGGCACTATCTCGACTGGCGGCGAGCCTGCAGTGCTGGCACGTGCTCATGCAGGTGACAACGCCAAATATGGCAAAGTGATTCAAGATTTGAAGATTCAAGCGGAGTAAGATTGGGCGGATATGTCTGATACATCCTTTCAAGTCGTCTTAGAGCGCACAGGTAGAACCCTCGATATTCCCGCAGATGCAAGCATCCTAGAGGTGCTAGAGCTTGAGGGCATTGCGGTCCCAAGCTCTTGCCAGCAAGGGGTGTGCGGCACGTGCGAGACCAAAGTGCTGAACGGCGAGATCGATCACCGCGATATGGTGCTGACAGCTTATGAAAAATCGTCAGGCCAGTCGATGATGATTTGTTGCTCGCGTGCCAAGGGTGCATCGCTCACGCTTGATTTGTAATTAATGTCAAGTGCCACCTTGCTTATAGAGCTGCTTGCATTTGGCTTTGTGGTGGGAGGACTTATCCACATATCAGGTGTGGGCGCTGGTGTGCTCTTAGTCCCAAGCTTGATGGTGGTGTTTAAGCTCTCGCCGATGCAAGCCGTCGGTACGGCCAGTCTATTTACTGTGCTCTTTAGGTTGGGCAGCATTTTGAGCATCTGGCGGAGTGGGCAGTTGCAATGGCCTGTGATTAAAACGTTTGTGTTGTATGCCTTGCCCGTTACAGCCATCAGCGCCGCTTTGGCTAATTTTGCGCCAAAGCTGTTCCCCGAGCACCGCCACACCATTGAAGCCGTTTTACGTGGCTTGGTGCTTGTTGCTTGTTTGATTGCCTTGGCCTCGCTTTATTCCGAACGCCTTAAAACAGGTATGCGCAAATTAGGTGTGAATGTTTTAGCCGCTGTCGCAGGATTTTTTCTGGGTGGCTCAGGTGTGGGGGGCGGCGTGCTCATTGTCCCTGCACTTTTGTCGATTGGGACAATTACGGCAGCGCAGGCGATTGCAACGTCAGGGTTTATCGCGATGGTGCTCACATCTTTCAGCGGGGCTTTATACGCGTTGTCTGGCTCAGTCCAATGGGTTTATCTGCTGTGTATGCTGGTTGGCGGCTACGCGTCACTACCCCTAGCGATTTGGGTGCAAAAGCGGCTTAGTCAAAAAACGCTGGTTGACATTGTGGCGGCACTGATTGTGGTGTCGCTCAATGGGCTTGTGATTCAGTGGCTTGTGTGAGCTATCGCAAGCCGTCACTTAGCCCGAATCATCGTCCCAAACGCCTGATCTGAGAGGATCTCCAACAACATGGCGTGTGGCACACGTCCGTCGATGATGTGAACCGCATTCACGCCGCTTTTAGCTGCATCTAATGCGCCTGCAATTTTGGGAATCATGCCGCCGCTAATCGTGCCGTCGCTAATCAAGCCATCAATCTGTGCGGGCGATAGTTCGGTGAGCAGCTTCCCAGCTTTGTCCAGCACGCCCGCAATGTTGGTGAGCATGAGTAGCTTTTCGGCATTCAAGGCTTTGGCGATTTCGCCTGCCACCACGTCGGCATTGATGTTGTAGCTTTCGTTCTCCGCGCCAAAGCCAATCGGGCTAATCACGGGGATGAAGGCATCATCTTGCAAGGCTTTGACGATGCTGGCGTCGATGGATTCGATGTCGCCCACAAAGCCCAGATCACCTTCTTTTGAAATGAGTTTTTTAGCGCGAATCAAACCGCCATCGCGTCCCGTCAGACCAACTGCTTTGCCGCCTGCTTGGTTGATGAGTCCGACGATGTCTTGTTGCACTTCGCCCGCCAGCACCCATTCGACAATTTCCATGGTTTCTGCATCCGTTACGCGCATCCCGCCTTTGAATTCACCTTTTTTGCCAAGCCGCGCCAATGCCGACTCAATCTGTGGCCCACCGCCGTGTACGACGACAGGATTCATGCCCACCAGCTTGAGCAGCACGACATCCTGTGCAAATGCCGCTTGCAGGGCAGGGTCGGTCATGGCGTTGCCGCCGTATTTGATGACCAAAGTCTTGCCATGAAAGCGCTTGATATAGGGCAGCGCCTGCGCAAGGATGCTTGCGCGATCGAGGGAGGTGATGAAGGTGTTCATAAAGCGGATTATGGCAAAGCGAATTTTGAAGCGCCCATAAAATGCATGAATGCTTGCAAAAAGAATTATTCCCTGCCTTGACGTCACGGGTGGCCGCGTGGTCAAAGGCGTCAATTTTGTTGAACTGCGTGATGCAGGTGATCCCGTTGAAATTGCGGCGCGTTACAACGACCAAGGCGCGGACGAGCTCACGTTTTTAGATATCACTGCGACCAGCGATGCGCGTGGTTTGATTTTGCCGATTATTGAGGCCGTGGCATCCAAGGTGTTTATCCCCTTGACCGTGGGTGGCGGTGTTCGCTCGGTGGAGGATGTGCGCCGTTTGCTGAATGCGGGTGCGGATAAGGTGAGCTTTAACTCGGCAGCAGTGGCCGACCCAGAGCTGATTCGGGCGGCAAGCGCCAAATATGGATCGCAGTGCATTGTGGTGGCAATAGATGCGAAAAAGAACGAGGCAGGCACAGCTTGGGATGTGTACACCCACGGAGGCCGCAAAAACACGGGTCTTGACGTAGTGACATGGGCAAAGCACATGACGGCGCTTGGTGCGGGAGAAATCTTGCTGACTAGCATGAACAAAGATGGCACGAAGTCGGGCTTCGATTTAGAGCTAACGCGTGCGGTGAGCGATGCCGTTGCGGTGCCTGTGATTGCGTCTGGCGGTGTGGGCACGCTCGCGCATCTAGCAGACGGCATCCAGCTAGGGCGCGCTGATGCAGTGCTGGCAGCGAGTATTTTTCACTACGGCGAGTTCACGGTCGGTCAAGCGAAGGCGTTTATGGCTGAGCGTGGGATTCCTGTTAGGCTATAAAAGCGGATATGACTATGGCAACTAAATTTCTAAATCAAGTGAAGTGGGATGACAAGGGGCTTGTGCCCGTCATTACCCAAGAGCAATCGACGGGCGATGTGCTGATGTTTGCGTGGATGAATCGCGAGGCGCTGCAAAAAACGGTGGAGCTAGGGCGCGCGGTGTATTTCAGTCGGTCGCGTGCCAAGCTGTGGTTTAAGGGCGAGGAGTCGGGCAATGTGCAAACGGTGCATGACATTCGGCTTGATTGCGACAATGATGTGGTGCTACTAAAAGTCACTCAAGCAGGCCACGACCCATCGATTGCTTGCCACACGGGGCGGCACGCGTGTTTTTACAAACAATACCAAGCGGGCGCATGGGTGGATGTAGAGCCTGTGCTGCAAGATCCTGACTTGATGTACGCAAAGAAGAAATGATCAAAATGACAAATTCTGCAACTGACACTTTGAGTGACCTGGCTAAGGTGCTAGAGACGCGCAAACCCGCTAACGGCGGCGATCCTGAGACGAGTTATGTGGCGCGGCTGCTCGCCAAAGGGTCCGATGCTTTTCTTAAAAAAATTGGTGAAGAGGCGACAGAGGTGGTCTTGGCAGCCAAAGATATCGATGCTCTGCAGGGCAATACAGATATGGCTTTTCGTGCATCCGTTAAAGAAAAGTTTGTTGGTGAAGTAGCTGATTTATGGTTCCACAGCATGATTGCTCTGGCTCATTACGAGCTGACGCCTGCGGACGTGGTTGCGGAATTGACGCGTCGCATCGGCTTGTCTGGACTCGATGAAAAAGCGTTGCGCAAAGTGGCCGAGCGTGCTAAACAAGAAAATTTCAAATAAGAGGGATATTCAAATGAATGAAGTCATTGAGATGAAAACGACTAAAAACAGTACGGTGATGCATATTCTGTATGGCATGCACACCATCTCTTGGGCGAGCATGGGCACGCTGGCTGTGATTGCGTTGATTGTGAATTACATTGCGCGTGGCGACGAGACGGATGCACTTTACCGTGCGCATCACAGTTACATGATTCGCACGTTTTGGTGGACGATTTTGTGGTGCGTGCTCACGTCTCCACTGTTTATGGCATTCTTTTTTCCAGGTGCGTTTGCTTGGGGCGTGATTGGGCTTTGGTATTTGTATCGTTGCATCAAAGGCTGGGTGCGGTTTACTAACGACAGGATGCCGTCATGAGCGACGTACTCCAGCATGATCCGAACTGTATTTTTTGCAAAATTATCGAAGGCAAAATTCCATCAAAGAAACTTTATGAAGACGACGAGTTTTTAGCTTTTCACGATATCAATCCGTGGGCGCCGATTCATTTCTTGGTCATTCCTAAAAAACACATCGTATCTATGGCACATTTGACGCCAGAAGAGGCTCCTCTAATGGGGCGCATGATGACACTCATTCCTAAATTGGCGATAGAGGCGGGATGTGAGCCGTACCCTGAGGGCGGATACCGCACCGTTACGAATACTGGCAAAAATGGCGGGCAAGAAGTGCATCACTTGCACTTCCATGTCATGGGTGGTCCCAGGCCTTGGTTAAGGGGTTAGCCCGCTTACGGGCTAAAATCAAATTATCATTTTTTTGGAGAAGAAATATGGGTTCGTTTTCTATTTGGCATTGGGCGATTGTTTTAGTCATCGTTGTTTTGGTGTTTGGCACTAAAAAACTCAAAAATCTAGGTGGTGATCTGGGCGGTGCCGTCAAAGGTTTTAAGGACGGCATGAAGCAGGGTACAGCGGATGACACAGCGGCTGCTGCACCTACTGAAAAGCCAGTCACTATCGACGTGCAGGCTAAAGAAAAAGTCTGAACAAGACGTTTTTAGCGCGTGTTTGATTTAGATTTCTCTAAGCTCGCCGTTATTGGCGTGGTGGCTCTGGTCGTTATTGGCCCAGAGAAGTTGCCACGTGTTGCGCGTACCGTGGGCGCTTTGCTTGGCAAGGCGCAGCGCTATGTCTCGGATGTGAAGGCGGAGGTGAACCGCTCCATGGAGCTGGAAGAGCTAAAAAAAATGAAAGAGCAAATGGAGAGCGCGGCTAAAGATGTTGAGTCTTCCGTGCAAACCAATGTGACTGATTTTGAGAAAGACTGGCAAGCAACCACGAACAGCATATCGAGCACTATCACCTCAAACGGTGAGAGTTCGGGCTCAGCGACTTCCAATTACAGTGACGAGCTCCTGCAAGTACCGCTGGAGTACAAGCATCCTAAAAAGAAGTGGCGCGTCAAACAGTCTGCCATGCCGCAGTGGTTTAAGGCTAAAAGTGGCGTGCGCCGCCAAGCTTTATCTGGCGCGGCTCGCGTAGCACGCTACCGTCCAAAACTGAAATAATTGAATGTCTGACTCAACTGAAAAACCTGATGAACTAGCAGGTACTGAAGCACCTTTTGTTCAGCATTTGGTGGAGCTACGCGATCGATTGCTCTATTGCATCTACGGCTTTGCCGTGTGCGTGATTCTGCTGTCTATCTGGCCAGGCCCAAGTGGTCTCATCGACGCCATTGCAAGACCGATTCAGGCGCATATGCCCGCAGGCGCTAAGTTGATTGCCGTGGGTGTGTTCTCACCATTTTTTGTGCCACTTAAAGTCTTAATGATGGCCGCAGTGTTACTCGCCTTACCTTGGTTGATGTATCAAATTTGGATGTTTGTGGCGCCTGGACTCTATAGCAATGAGAAAAAATTTGCGTTGCCACTCATCGTCTTCGGCAGCTTGCTAGCCTATGCAGGTATTGGCTTTGTGCAGCTTTTTGTGCTGGACAAGATGTTCACGTTCATTCAACAATTTACGCCTGCCAGTGTGGCTGCCACGCCCGATATTGCGAGCTATGTCGAGTCGATTTTGAGTCTCTACATTGCTTTTGGCATTGCGTTCCAAGTGCCTATCGTGGTGATTCTTTTGGTCAAGCTTGGCATGGTGACCATTGAAAAACTGAAAGATTTTCGCGGCTACTTTATCGTGGTGGCCTTTGTCGTCGCGGCTATTTTGACGCCCCCCGACGTGGTCTCGCAACTCGCGCTTGCTGTGCCGATGTGCTTGCTCTATGAGATCGGTATTTGGGCTTGCGTGTTTTGGGTAAAGCCCAAAAAAGCAGAAGACGAGCCTGTTGCAAGCCAAGCGGAATAAGGCTTAAAGGCCATCAACGTTTTACTCTTGGTTTAGGCCTTGTGCCTGGTGTCACGCTCAAATCCATTGTTTTCCCATTTCGAACCACCTGAATTGTGATTGGTACGTTGGGCTTTTGCCCCGCAATCGCAGCTATGGCTTGCACGGTATTGCCAACGCTTTTG
>JANPAS010000123.1:0-31397 GCA_031430035.1 Comamonadaceae bacterium
CAAACTCGTACATTGGGAAATCGACTACCCACATAGGTGCCCAGCGGTCTTCAAACAAGCCCCACTTTTTGCCCGACGCGCTTTGACCAATCTTGACGCGGAGCGCACCAATGGCATCGTTAACAACTTTTTCTTTGTCAGCACCAAAGAAAATGATGTCGCCGTTTTTAGCACCTGTGCGAGCCATGATTTCGGCAATCGCGGCATCGTGAATATTTTTGACAATCGGTGATTGAAGACCATCGCGACCAGTCGTCACGTCGTTGACCTTAATCCAAGCAAGACCTTTAGCACCATAAATTTTGACAAACTCGGTGTAAGCATCTATCTCAGAGCGCGGCATTTCTGCGCCGCCTGGCACGCATAGCGCCACCACACGTCCACCCTTCATGGTGGCAGGTGCTGAGAACACTTTGAAGTCCACATCACCCATCACATCGGTTAGTTCGGCAAATTGCATCTTGATACGCAGATCGGGCTTGTCGGAGCCATATAAATGCATGGCATCGGCATACGTCATCACAGGGAAGGCAGCACCATCGCCTAGATTGACGTTGATGGCTTTTTGGAACACTTCGACCATCATGCCTTCGAACATATTGCGAATTTCTTGCTCGGTGAGGAAGCTGGTCTCGATATCAATCTGGGTGAATTCTGGCTGGCGGTCAGCACGTAAGTCTTCGTCGCGGAAGCATTTGGTGATTTGGTAATAACGGTCGTAGCCCGCCACCATCAAGAGCTGCTTAAAGAGCTGAGGGGATTGAGGCAACGCAAAGAATTGACCTTCTTGCACACGGCTGGGCACGAGGTAATCACGTGCGCCTTCGGGCGTAGATTTGGTGAGCATCGGGGTCTCGATGTCCACAAATCCAAGTGCGTCCAAGTAGTTACGCACAATCATGGTGACTTTGTAACGCAGCATCATGTTGCGCTGCATCGCAGGACGGCGCAGATCGAGCACGCGGTGCGTGAGGCGCGTAGTCTCGGACAAGTTGTCGTCATCTAACAAGAACGGCGGCGTAACGGAGGCGTTCAAAACCTTCAGCTCGTGGCACAAGATTTCGATCTTGCCGCTCTTGAGGTCAGCGTTCACAGTGCCATCAGGACGGGCGCGAACAATGCCCGTCATCTGGATACAAAACTCGTTGCGCAACACTTCGGCTACCTTGAACATCTCAGCACGGTCAGGATCGCACACCACTTGCACATAGCCTTCGCGGTCGCGCAAATCGACAAAGATCACACCACCATGATCGCGGCGGCGGTTCACCCAACCACACAGCGTGACGGATTGACCAACGAGCGCCTCAGTGACTAAGCCGCAATAAGAGGTACGCATGGATGTTTGCATTTGGGTTTTCATTTTTTCAGGTTTCTAATTTCAAATTTTTTCAAGAGGTGCGACCACGCCCATCGAGACGACGTATTTCAATGCCTCATCCACACTCATAGACAACTCTTGGCATTCCGATTTTTTAAACATCATCATGTAGCCGCCCGTTGGATTAGGTGTTGTGGGGATGTATACGCTCAAGAATTCTTCTACCACACCGTGTTGCAGCACATTTAGAACATCGCCGCTGGGTACGCCCGTCACAAAACCAATCGTCCAAGTACCAGCGCGCGGCCATTCCACCAAAACTGCTTTGCGAAATGCATTGCCGTTCTCCGAGAACAAAGTGTCCGAGACTTGCTTCACGCTAGAGTAAATTGAGCGCACCACGGGGATACGACCAAGCAGTGCATCCCACCAACCAATGAGGCGCTTACCCAAGAAATTGCTAACGGTTGCGCCAACTAAAAGAAGCACGGCCAGCGTCAAAATCACACCAAAGCCGGGAATGTGCACGGGTAACAAAACATCGGGATGCCAAGATTTGGGGAGCAGCAGCAGCGATTTATCCAACGAGCTAATCGCCCACTCCAACAGCCAAATCGTGATGGCTAAGGGAACGAGAACGAGCAGTCCCGCAAAAAACCATTTACGCAAATTGGCCATCATGTGGTTGCTCCAGAAGTTGATGTGGGGGCAGGTGTCGCTGCAGGTGCTGGCGCAGGACTATTTGCTGGCGAGCCAGATGTATCGGCACTTGCAGACGCTACAGCCTCGGGAGCCTTATCTGGTGTGGCCTGCGGTGCAGTGCCTGTGGCTGGCTTTTGACCTTCCCGGAAATCAGTCACATACCAGCCAGAGCCCTTTAGCTGAAAGCCAGCGGCAGTCACTTGCTTGGCAAGCGACTCGCTGCCGCATGCAGGACACAAGGTGAGCGGTGGATCGGAAATCTTGCGCAGAATGTCTTTAGACACACCGCAGGAGGAGCATTTGTAGGCGTAAATTGGCATAACCTTCGATTATCCCATGTCGCTAGTCCGTGCAAGGGGTTGAATCAGCGAAAATTGCCTGCACGTCTAGCCACTGGCATCCACTTATTATTTGAAAGATTACATGGTTCCTCACCTTATTACCGCTCTTACTGGTCCGATTAACGAGTTGGAACAAAAAATCTTAGACAGCCTGCCGGCCATTGAGCGCTGGTTCCGTATGGAGTGGCTGGAGCACACACCGCCGTTCTACACCTCGGTCGATTTGCGCAATGCGGGTTTCAAACTCGCCCCAGTGGACACCAACCTCTATCCAGGCGGTTGGAACAATCTGACACCTGAAATGCTGCCACTTGCCGTGCAAGCCGCTCAATCTGCTATTGAAAAGATTTGTCCTGAAGCCAAAAACTTACTACTTATCCCCGAAAACCACACCCGCAACACGTTTTACTTAACCAACGTGGCGCGTCTCAAAAAGATCTTTCAGCAAGCGGGTTTGAATGTGCGCCTTGGCACGATCAACCCAGAAATCGCTGAGCCCACCACATTCGAGCTGCCCACAGGCGAGAGTGTGACGTTAGAACCCATCATCCGAAACAAACATCGGCTAGGCCTCAAAGACTTTGACCCTTGCACGATTTTGCTAAATAACGATTTGAGTGCGGGTACGCCCACTGTGTTTCAAGATTTGAACGAGCAGCATTTGCTGCCACCTCTGCATGGAGGCTGGTTTATGCGGCGCAAGTCCACTCACTTTGCAGCCTATGACAAAGTCGCGGACTCCTTCGCAAACCTCATCGGTATTGATCCGTGGCTCATTAATCCGTATTTTTCACGCTGCGGAAGTGTCAATTTTGCCGAGGGTACAGGCATGGATTGTTTGACGGGCGAAGTGGACAAGTTACTTAAAAAGATACAACTCAAATATGACCAATACGGCATCACCGAAAAACCCTTTGTGATTGTGAAAGCCGACAACGGCACCTACGGTATGGGCATCATGACGGTGCGTAGCGTGAAAGATCTAGAAGTCATTAACCGCAAAACCAAAAACAAAATGAGTGTGGTGAAAGACGGCCAAACGGTCAGCGAGGTCATCATCCAGGAAGGCGTGCAGACGATGGAGCGCGTGAACGAGGCGATGGCGGAGCCTGTGGTGTACATGTTAGACCGCTACGTAGTGGGAGGTTTTTACCGCGTTCACGCTGAGCGCGGTATTGACGAGAACTTGAACGCCCCTGGCGCAAGCTTTGTGCCGCTTGCCTTTGCCAATGCAACCAATACACCCGAAATGGGCGAGAAGGTGGGCTGTAGTGCGCCGAATCGGTTTTACATGTACGGCGTGATTGCGCGCCTAGCCATGCTTGCTGCTAGCTATGAGTTAGAGATGACGGATCCAGTCAGCATGGATCTATAGCCCATGCTGGATCTTCTTGCCCTATGCCTACAGCTTTCTCTTCCCTTGCCCAGTGTGCCAGACAAACTGTGCGGCAGTGTCCGGCTTGAGGCTTCCAGTGCCGTATCCGTCCTAGGTCGTCCGATTTTGCTGCGTGATGTCGTTGCTAACGCGCTTGTGGCCGAAGTGCCTAAACGCCGTGTGCTGGTGCTAGGCGGCATTCATGGGGATGAACGCTCGGCCAGCTCGCTCGTCTTTCACTGGATTGGGCACGCGCAAGCAACACCTGCCAGCACGCACTGGCGCTTTATTCCTGGCCTGAACCCCGATGGATTACTGGCACAACCACCCAAACGCACCAACGCAAATGGTGTGGATTTAAATCGAAACTTTCCGACACCTGATTGGCAGCGCGATGCGGTCAGTTATTGGGCGACTAAAACTAAAAAAGATCCACGTCGCTACCCTGGCAAAGAGCCTCTATCGGAGCCCGAATCTAAGTTTTTATACGAACAAATCGAAAGCTTTAAGCCTGACATCATTGTGAGCATTCATGCACCATTTGGCGTGCTCGATTTCGATGGCCCATCGACACCGCCGCACAAGCTAGGGCGCTTGTATCTCGATCAAGTGGGTATCTACCCTGGAAGTCTTGGCAACTATGGCGGTGTGACACTGGGTATACCCGTCGTCACTGTGGAGTTACCTCACGCAGCCAAAGCTCCGACCACACCAGAGATGCGCCAGATGTGGCTGGATTTAGTACGCTGGATGAGTGCCCATCCAACGGCTAAGACAACAGCGCGTTGACCCTTTTGACATAAGCGGCTGGGTCAGCAGGCATGCCGCCTTCAGCCAGAATCGCTTGGTCAAACAAAATGTGCGCGAGGTCGTTGAAATTGACTGAGCCTTCCAGCTTTTTAACCAGCGCGTGCTCGGTATTGATCTCCATGATTGGCTTCGTCTCTGGCATGGCTTGACCCGCTTGTTTGAGCATGCGCGCCAGCTGGGCACTCATGCCATCGTCCTTCACCACCAAACAAGCAGGCGAGTCCACCAAGCGAGTCGTGACCCGCACGTCTTCGGCCTTATCTTTAAGCGCCTCTTTCAGCTTTGCCAGCAGGGGTTTGGCAGATTCAGCGGCATCTTCCGCCGCTTTTTTCTCAGCCTCGTCTTGCAGCTTACCCAAATCGAAAGCGCCTTTGGCCACGCTTTGCAGCGGCGTGCCATCAAATTCGTTTAAGAAACCTAGCGCCCACTCGTCCACGCGGTCAGACATCAAAAGAACCTCAATGCCTTTCTTTTTGAACACTTCAAGCTGCGGGCTATTCTTAGCTGCCGCCAGCGTTTCGGCGGTGATGTAGTAAATCGCCTCTTGGCCTTCTTTCATACGGGCTTTGTAATCGGCAAAACCGACCTTGATGGCATCTTCCGTTGTTGAAGCGAAGCGCAACAGCTTGGCGATCTTGTCTTTGTTTTGCATGTCCTCGCCAATACCTTCTTTCAGCACCGCGCCAAACGCCTCATAGAACTTGGCGTAAGTCGTCTCGTCCATGCCCTCTAGCATTGACAGCACACGGCGGGTATTACCTTCGCGAATCGCTTTCGTGTCGCGACTTTCTTGCAACAACTCACGCGAGACGTTCAGCGGCAAATCGGCCGAATCAATCACGCCCTTAACAAAGCGCAAATACACAGGCATCAGGCTTTCTGCATCATCCATGATGAAGACGCGTTTGACGTAGAGTTTGATGCCCGCCTTCTTGTCGCGATTCCACAAATCATGCGGTGCGGTGGACGGAATGTAGAGCAGCTGCGTGTACTCGGTCTTGCCCTCCACGCGGTTGTGGCTGTGGGCTAACGGCGCGGCAAAGTCATGGCTGATTTGCTTATAGAACTCGTCGTACTGTTCTTGGGTGATGTCGGATTTGGCGCGCGTCCACATAGCGCTGGCTTTGTTAATCGTCGCCCACTCGTCCGTGGTGACCATCTCGCCGCCCTTGCTATCCTCGCCTTCCTTCCACTCTTCTTTGCGCATCAAAATCGGCAGCGAGATGTGCTCAGCGTATTTGTTGATGATGGATTTGAGCTTCCACGCAGAGAGGAAATCACTGATCTCCGTACCTTTTCCGTTCTCGCCTTCTTCGTCCGCGCGTAGGTGAAGAGTGACGCTCGTGCCGCGCTCTGCTTTGGTGATCACTTCGGTTTCAAAATCACCCGCACCACCGCTAATCCAGCGCACGCCCTCAGAGGCAGCGGTTCCGCCGCGACGTGTCTCGACAACCATCTTGTCGGCGACGATAAAGCCTGAATAAAAGCCCACACCAAATTGACCAATCAGTGAGCCGTTATCTTTGGCGCTGGCTTTTTGCGCGTCACCCAATTTAGAGACGAAATCTTTCGTGCCCGACTTGGCAATTGTGCCAAGGTGAGCAATCGCCTCATCAGCCGTCATGCCAATGCCGTTGTCCGAAATCGTGATCGTGCGAGCGGCTTTGTCAAACGAGACGCGAACTTCTAAGTCAGATTTACCCTCAAACAGCGCGTCATTGTTCAAACCTTCAAAGCGCAGCTTGTCGCAAGCGTCGGAGGCATTAGAGATCAGCTCGCGCAGAAAAATTTCTTTGTTGGAATACAGCGAGTGCGTCACAAGGTGCAAGAGCTGCGCAACTTCGGCTTGGAAGGAATGTTTGGTGGTCATGGTCTAAAAATAAAAAGAAAATAGAGCTCCTTAACAACTAAGGACTTTATGGGAAATTTCAAGCTGCTGTAGATATATCTCTAAGCAACAACCAACTTTGAAGATCAAAGCGTTTGAAGTCAGCATCAAATGTAACAAGCCGCAGGGCAGTCGTTTCGACAACAGCAGCTAGGTAGGCATCCGTTGACATTCGAGCGGGAACATCTTGGCTCAAACCGAATAAAGCCGTATCTGTCCGCTTGGCAGCATCAGTGGTCTCGGGCAACCATTTGACTAAAGGCGTATTCAAAAAATTTAGATACGCAACGTAGGCCTCTTTTAAAGTCAACACTGACGGCCCCATCACTGCTTTTTGCGACAACAACCGAATCATGCCAAGCATCGTTGTTCTGCAAAACCACATCAGTGTCCCCTTGGCCTGCTCCGCCTGCCAATATGCCAAGGCCTGTTTGTGATGGTCATGCTCAGTATGAGCCAGTGCAACCCAGACATTAATGTCGAGAAGATCGCCTGTGGGTATGCGGCTCGTCAGCCAGTCATTCAAGGTATCACCATCATTCACTTGCAATGGACTACTCGTTTTGTATGCTGGATATTTCATGCCGCTTTTGTCTTTGAACGCCCTGTGCCAAACGCGTCCCGCTCTAAGGTTTCAGCATCCATCAATTCATAAAGATCCGCATTGCTGAGCGACTTCATTGAGATCGCCATAGGTCCTTTTGACGGAATCGTGGGCGGTGGATAGTATTTCCTGGGTTCGGCTGCAATTGACACTAACGTATCTGCCGCCGCCAAGCCCTTCTCCAGCAAACCAATAACGGTCTCGCGCAACGTCACGCCGTCGATAGCCGCACGGGTTTTGAGGTGGACGAACAGCTCGCCTGGAAAGTCTAAGGTGGTACGCATATTTATGATTTTATGCAAATATGCGTTCCTGTCAACATTTCAAGCGATTTATTTCGGCAAACTCTCCACCTCACGCTGCCAACGATCTAAAAGGCGTTTGCGCTCTGCCGCTTTGCCATATTTTTCAAAATCGTATTTGACAAGGCGCACGTTATCAAGCAGCGGAATCTTTGGATCTAGCTTAAAAGTCTTATTGGCTGGGACTTGCAGGCTATTAGCTCTTGCGCCGATGCGCTGTCCATCTGGGCTCATGAGCCAGTCGTAATATTGCTTGGCAGCAGCAGGATTCTTGCTGCCTTTAATGAGCGCAATGCCGCCAATTTCGTAACCCGTGCCTTCGCACGGAGCGCCCGACTTCACGGGATAGCCGTTGTGTGTCCAGCCATCAAAACCGAAGATGAACGAGAGGCCAATTGCCACTTCACCTTTGGCGACGTTGGGCGCTTGCGCTGTCCCGCTGCGGGTGTAAGTCGTGATATTTTTGTGCAGCTTTTTCATGTAATCAAAAGCCTGCTCTTCGCCCATTAGTTGCACCAGTCCAGCCAAGATGGTGTATGCCGTACCGCTGGCTGCTGGATGCGAGGTTTCAATTTCGCCTTTGTAGCGCGGGTCGAGTAAATCTTTCCAGCATTTAGGCGCTGGCAAGTTCTTTTTCTTGAGTACTTCGGTGTTCCAGCCAAAGCCAATCGCAGAGGTGTAAAAACCGCCCACGCGATTACCCGTCATGGCGTATTGGCGTACGCTCCATGCGTGCATATCGTTGATGTAGCTGGGACGATAGGCCTCTAACAGCCCCACCTCAGCCGCTTGCAAAAATGGATCGCCTGTGCCGCCCCACCAGATATCAGTTTTAGGATTAGCGGCTTCCGCTCTGAGTTGCGCCAGCGCCTCGCCCGTGGGCTTGCGAACTTGCAACACTTTTTGACCCGTCGCTTTTTGGTACTCGCTAGCCGCCAAGTCGCACCAAGCTTGGTCTGTAGAGCAAACGGCATTCACCGCGCCTTGCTGGGCAAGGGCTGCCGAGAAAAATGCCGAGCAAGCCATAGTCAGTAAGGCCTTGAAGAGAGTTGTGTGTTTCATATTCATCTTTCTAAAACTGTTCATCAGGCCGCAAGTATCGCCATTGTCCTAGCGGCAAATTCCCGAGCATCAGCTTGCCGATGCGCACGCGCTTGAGGCCCACCACGGTTAGCCCCACCGCCTCGCACATACGGCGGATTTGGCGTTTTTTCCCTTCGTTCAATACGAACCTCAGTTGCTCAGGATTTTGCCAATCCACCTTGGCAGGCTTCAAAGCCTTGCCGTCCATCTCTAGCCCGTGGCGTAGCATCGCCATTCGTTCGGTGGGGAATATCGACTGTATATCCACCGTCATCAAACCGCGCTCTTGGGTTCGGTAGCTCACACGCACCAGATATTCTTTTTCGATGACCGAATCGTCACCAATCAAAGTACGCGCCACACGACCATCCTGCGTGAGGATGAGTAAGCCTGTGGAGTCAATATCCAAGCGTCCTGCGGGCACTAAGCTGTTCCAATGACTGGGGTGAAACTGTGTGCGAGACGGATCATCATCCCAGCGCTGGGCAGGCACAACCAGCACTTTAGCTGGCTCGTAGCCGTCTTCGGCTTGGCCGCTGACAAAGCCAATGGGCTTATGGATGACCACGGTCACTTGCTCGGCTTGGCGGCCTGTGGCTTCGCGGTGGATTTCGATGTGCGCGTCTGCTGGCACGGGTTGCCCCAGCACGGCAGGTGCACCGTTCACGCGCACCCAGCCCCGCGCAATCCAGTCGTCGGCCTCGCGGCGAGAAGCCAGGCCTAGCTCTGACATGCGTTTATTCAATCGGATCAAGGTCGGTGGCGTTGTAGCCGTTGGTTGTGTCATAGTCAGAATTATTGCGTCAATTTGCGAAGATCAGGCACGGTCAAACCCCCGTACTCTAGGCGGATCGTACCTTGTGCCTCTAATACTTTAAGCGCCACGTTCACACGCTGCCTAGACAACCCTACCAGATAAGCGAGTTCTTGCTGCGTAATCGTCAATGTGTTCCCGATTTGCGGATAAAGCGTCGGATTAAGCAGTCCCGCCAGAGTTCGCGCCACCCGATGCTCGGGGTTGCTGATGCGGTCTACCTCGCGTGCAGCAATGAACTGACTGAGCCGTTCATTCAATTGCCGCATCAGATACTTATTAAATGCAATCGAATGGTCCAGTAGCCAATGAAATGCTTCTATCGAAATACCTGCCACAACGCTATCGCGTAGCGCTGAAATGTTGTAGCGGTACGGCTCGCGCTTCAGCACCGTACCCTCGCCAAACCAACCGCCTGTTGGCACGCCGACAAAGGTCATCGTTTTTCCTTCAACGCTATCACTGCTCATTTTGAGCAGACCCTCAATCACACCAAACCAATAGGTCACAGGCCGCCCGATGCGGCAAATCACGTCACCCTCCTGGGCCATCGTGACTTTGATTTCTGGCAAAACATAGTCGCGCTCAGACTTCGATAACAAAGCCAGCCACGGGATAGCCAACAGCTCCTGCGCGGTAGGTGCGCGCTGCCTTTGAAGCAGCGTATTCGTCGTGAAACTTACAGCAGTCATGCGGGAAAGTCCTAGTGGGGATGTCCCTTGAATTGTCGTCGAAACGACAGCATTGCGTCAAAGTTAGTCCTACGATGCAGGTCATGGATACCACCTTCCCCCAACTACTACTGAAGCACGCCGCCGAGCGCCCAACAGCTGCGGCCATGCGCGAAAAAGAATACGGCATCTGGCAAACGACCAGCTGGCAAGGCATGCAGACATTGGTGGAAGCCATTGCTTGCGGGCTATCGCAGGCAGGGCTTGTTCGCGGCGACCACATGGCTGTCGTCGGTAGCAATCGCCCTCGCCTCTACGCCACCATGCTAGCCGCGCAAAGCCTAGGCGCCATCCCAATCCCGATGTACCAAGACGCTAACTCGGCGGAATATGTCTTTCCCGTCAATAACGCGGAAGTGAAGTTTGCTTTTGCCGAAGACCAAGAGCAAGTAGATAAGTTAGTGGACATCCGTTCGAAATGCGCAGGCATGCTGGCGACGATCTATTTTGATGACCCACGCGGCCTGCGCAATTACGCAGCAAGTGGTGTGTCTTCCCTCGATGACTTGATTGCCTCGGGCAAAGCCTTTGCAACCGCGAATCCAACTTTCTTTAAAAACGAAGTCGCCAAATGCCAACCCGATGATGTGGTCGCGATGTTCTTTACTAGCGGTACAACAGGTAACCCTAAGGGCGTGGTGCATACTCACCGCAGCATGCTAGACCGTGCACAAGCAGGTCAAGAGTTCGATCACCTAACCGAGCTAGAAGAAGTGCTGGCTTACTTGCCACCTGCGTGGGTGGGGCAAAACATCTTCTCGTATGCGCAGTGGCTGTGCTGTGGTTACATCGTGAACTGCCCCGAGTCAGCGGCAACAGTATCGATTGACCTCAAAGAAATTGGCCCGACTTATTACTTCGCGCCGCCTAGAGTGTTTGAAGGCTTGCTGACCAGCGTGATGATTCGCATGGAAGACGCATCACCGCTGAAACGCAATTTGTTCCACAAGTTCATGAACGTTGCCAAGCGCGTAGGGCCTGCCCTGACTGACGGCAATAAGTCGGTGGGATTAATTGATCGCATCACTTACGCGTTCGGTAATTTCTTGGTTTACGGCCCACTACGTAACAACCTTGGCATGAGCCGAGTCCGTGTGGCGTACACCGCAGGCGAAGCCATTGGCCCCGATCTGTTTACGTTTTATCGCTCCATCGGCGTGAATTTAAAGCAGCTCTACGGCAGCACGGAAACCGCCGTGTTTGTTTGCCTGCAACCCGACAACGCCGCCAAAGCGGATACCGTGGGCATTCCTTGCCGCGGCGTGGAAATCAAAATCGCGAGCGACGGCGAAGTGATGGTTCGCTCCAAAGGCTTGCTCAAAGAATACTACAAAAACCCAGAAGCCACGGCCGAAGTGCTCACCGCTGGCGGGTGGTATCACACCAGCGATGCGGGCTTTTTGGATGCCGACGGTCATCTCAAAATCATCGACCGCGTGAAAGACGTGGGGCGCATTGTGGGCGGCGCACAAGATGGCGCCATGTTTGCACCCAAGTACGTCGAGAACAAACTCAAGTTCTTCCCATTCATTAAAGAAGTGGTGGCATACGGTGACCAGCGCGAGCGGGTCTGTGTGATGATCAACATCGACATGGATGCAGTGGGTAACTGGGCAGAGCGCAACAACTTGCCCTATGCAGGCTACACCGATTTGGCGCAAAAAAACGAGGTCTACACCATGATTCAAGACTGCGTGAATCAGGTGAATGTGGATTTATCGAAAGACGCAATGCTATCGGGTTCGCAGGTCAGTCGCTTCTTAGTGCTGCACAAAGAACTTGACGCAGACGACGGCGAGCTCACCCGCACTAACAAAGTGCGCCGCGGTTATATTGCCGAAAAATACCAACCGCTGGTCGATGCACTGTACGACGGCAAAACCGAACAGTTCATTGAAACAGCAGTTAAATTTGAAGATGGTCGCACAGGTTCGGTGAGCGCCACGCTCAAGATCATGGATGCCAAGACACATAGCGGAGCGGCAGTATGAGCACCCATAAAAAAATTGGCGACGTCATCCTTGACGTGAAAGAAATCTCCCTCGCGTTTGGCGGTGTCAAAGCACTGACCGATATCAGCTTTGATGTGCGTGAGCATGAAGTCCGCGCCATCATTGGCCCTAACGGCGCAGGCAAGAGTTCGATGCTGAACTGCATCAACGGTGTCTACACGCCGCAGCATGGAACAATTACTTTTCGTGGTCAAACTTTTGACCACATGAACTCGCGCCAAGTGGCAGAAATGGGCGTCGCGCGTACCTTCCAAAACCTTGCGCTCTTCAAAGGTATGAGTGTGCTGGACAACATGATGGCGGGACGCAACTTGCACATCAAGAGCAATATTTTTGCGCAAGCCTTTCGTAATCCATTTGGTATTTTTGGTCTTGGTGGAGCTGAGAAGGAAGAAACACAGCACCGCGAATATGTCGAACACATCATCGACTTTTTAGAGATTCAAGCCTACCGAAAAACACCTGTAGCCCAATTGCCATATGGCCTGCAGAAGCGCGTCGACCTTGGCCGAGCACTCTCTATGCAGCCTTCGGTTTTGCTTTTAGATGAGCCAATGGCCGGCATGAACTTGGAAGAAAAGCAAGACATGTGCCGATTTGTTTTGGATGTCAATGACGAGTTCGGTACAACCATTGTTTTGATTGAGCACGACATGGGCGTGGTGATGGATATTTCCGACCGAGTGGTCGTACTCGACTACGGCAAAAAAATTGGTGACGGTACGCCTGAAGAGGTGCGAGCGAATCCTGATGTCATCAACGCCTATTTAGGCACGAGTCACTAAGCGCACGCGCAACAAGGATATATTTTTATGGGATTTTTTCTAGAAACACTACTGGGCGGGTTAATGACGGGGATGCTCTATTCCCTCGTCGCTCTTGGCTTCGTCCTTATTTTCAAAGCGTCAGGGGTTTTCAATTTTGCGCAAGGCGCCATGGTGCTGTTCGCCGCGTTGGCGATGGCTCGATTTTCCGAATGGGTTCCAAAGATAACCGGCATTGAAAATCTATTTTTTGCTAACGTCGTTGGATTTTTGTTAGCTGCCATTGTGATGTTCTTACTAGCCTGGGTCATTGAAAAATGGGTTTTGCAGCATTTGGTTAACCAAGAAGGTACGACCCTATTAATGGCAACTTTGGGTATCACTTACTTTTTAGAAGGCCTTGGCCAAACCATTTTTGGCAGCGATATTTACAAGATTGATGTGGGCATGCCCAAAGATCCTGTCACGATCTTGGAGAGCACCTTTGCTGGTGGTATTTTGATTAACAAAGAAGATCTGATAGCGGCATTGATCGCGGCCACACTGGTTGCGATGCTCTCTGTCTTTTTCCAAAAAACATCCACAGGCCGCGCATTACGCGCCGTGGCTGACGACCACCAAGCGGCACAGTCGATTGGCATTCCACTGAACCGTATTTGGGTCATTGTGTGGTGCGTAGCAGGCATTACGGCACTAGTCGCAGGCATTATTTGGGGCAGCAAACTAGGCGTGCAGTTCTCACTGACCAGTGTGGCGCTTCGTGCCCTGCCAGTCGTCATTTTGGGCGGTTTGACTTCAGTGCCCGGTGCGATTATTGGCGGACTCATTATTGGTGTGGGCGAAAAACTGTCGGAGGTTTATTTGGGGCCTTATGTCGGAGGTGGAATTGAGATTTGGTTTGCCTACGTCTTGGCTTTGGTGTTCTTGCTGTTTAGACCGCAAGGATTGTTCGGCGAAAAAATCATCGACCGTGTTTAAAGAGGAATAAGAATCATGATTTATCGCGAAAACGGTCAATTTAAAACGAGTTATACGTCTGATCAGCAAATTTTTGGCATCACACAAGACCGCTGGTTTGTCTTAGGGTTAATGGCTTTTGCAGCCTTTGTCGTCCCGTTCATCGTGGACGAATACATGTTCAAAGCGATCTTGATTCCCTTCTTGATTTTGTCGCTGGCTGCATTGGGGGTAAACATTCTGGTTGGCTATTGCGGGCAAATTTCATTAGGCTCTGGTGCGTTCATGGCCGTGGGTGCTTACGCAGCGTACAACTTTTTTGTTCGCATTGAAGGCATGCCCGTCATCGTCTGCCTCTTGCTAGGCGGCGTATTTTCTACATTAGTTGGCGTATTTTTTGGCATCCCAAGCTTACGTGTTCGCGGACTCTATTTGGCGATTGCAACGCTGGCCGCACAGTTCTTTTGCGACTGGGCTTTTTCGCGTGTGAAGTGGTTTACCAACGATTCATCTTCAGGCAGTGTGTCTGTCTCTAGCTTCGATGTGTTTGGCATCCCCATCGACTCCCCCGCCGCCAAGTATTGGTTTTGCCTGGCGTTCTTGATTGTGTTTGCTGTGCTGGCTAAAAACTTAGTGCGCAGCGCCATTGGCCGCGAGTGGATGGCGATTCGAGATATGGACGTGGCGGCAGCGGTCATCGGTATTCGCCCTATGTACGCCAAGCTTTCTGCATTTGCTGTCTCGAGCTTCATTATTGGTGTAGCGGGTGGCCTCTGGGGCTTTGTGCACCTTGGTTCTTGGGAGCCAGCGGCATTCTCAGTCGATCGCTCGTTTCAGTTGCTATTCATGGTGATTTTGGGTGGCATGGGCTCCATTATGGGCAGCTTCATGGGCGCGGCTTTCATTATTATTTTGCCTATCATCATCAATATCGTGCTACCTGAGTTGGGTGCTTTGGTCGGCTGGCAAGTTAGTACAGCCGCCGTATCACATGCTGAGAACATGATTTTTGGCGCGCTGATTGTTTGGTTTTTAATTGTCGAGCCGCATGGCTTGGCCAAGCTGTGGAGCATTGCTAAACAGAAATTGCGTCTGTGGCCGTTCCCGCATTGATTGAAAAGTTTGCCCCTGCGAAGTAGGGGAAATGTCCTGCAAGGACAAAGGGGTTCTTCGGTTTTGTATTTTTAATTTTTAAAGGAGCTAGTCATGAAACTTCGTCAACTCGTACTTGCGGCAACCGCCGCAGCGACGCTGGCCGTTGCCAGTACGGCCGCGTTCGCGCAGGCCAAAGAGCAGTTCTTCCCAGTACTGCCTTACCGCACAGGTGCTTACGCGCCAAACGGTATTCCATGGGCAAATGGCTACGCCGATTACCTCAAAATGGTTAATGCAAAAGGCGGCGTCAATGGTGTGAAACTTTCCACCGAAGAGTGCGATACAGCTTACGCTACCGATCGCGGCGTAGAGTGCTATGAGCGTTTAAAGGGTAAGGCTACAGGCGCTGTATTTCAGCCGCTATCTACAGGCATTACTTTTGCTTTGACGGAAAAAGCACCTGCAGACAAAAACCCTCTCATCACAGCTGGCTATGGTCGCTCCGAGTCATCAGATGGCGGCGTGTTCAAGTGGAACTTCCCACTCATGGGCACTTACTGGGCTGCGTCCGACATCATCATGCAGGTGATTAGTAAAAAAGAAACAGGCAATACGCTGGGTAGCCTCAAGGGCAAAAAAATCGCCTTGGTGTATCACGATAGTCCATACGGCAAAGAGCCAATCGCACTCTTGCAAGAGCGCGCTAAGACTCAGGGTTTTGACCTCTCACTGCTTCCTGTCACCCATCCAGGCGTCGAGCAAACAGCGACATGGCTACAAATTCGTCAAAACAAGCCTGACTACGTTTTACTCTGGGGCTGGGGCGTGATGAATGCTGCTGCGCTCAAGCAAGCTGTCGCCACAGGCTATCCGCGTGAAAAAATGTACGGCGTGTGGTGGTCAGCTGCTGAGCCAGATGTCAAAGACATTGGCGAAGGCGCTAAGGGCTACAACGGTTTGGTCGCAACGGGCTACACAGGCAAGATTTTGGCTGACATCAAGAAGACCTTGCATGATAAAAAAACCGGCACAGGTCCAGTAGAAGAAGTCGGCACTGTTTTGTATAACCGCGGCATGACCAGCGCTATGTTGGCTGTTGAAGGCGCATTCCGTGCGCAAGAGCGCTTTGGCAAAGGCAAAGTGATGACGGGTGATCAGCTTCGCTGGGGTCTGGAAAATTTAAACATCACCGCAGCGCGTATTGAAACGCTAGGACTGACGGGCATCATGCGTCCACTTAGCACATCTTGCCAAGACCACGAAGGCTCACGCTCTGCTCGTATGCACACATGGGATGGCAAAAAATGGAACTACAGTTCGGATTGGATCGAAGCTGATATGTCCATCATCAAGCCACTCGTGAAGCAATACGCTGACAAGTACGCCGCCGAGAAAAAACTAGCACGCCGCACACCAGCGGACTGCCAGTCTTAAGCTCGAGGTAAAACCATACGACTTGGCGGGCACATGCTCGCCAAGCCATATCGGGAAAGGCTTACAAGCCATCATGCTTTGAAAGCCTTTCTCCATGTGCCCTACAAGAGACTCATCCTTATGACTACTGAAAATCCCACCCCCAACATCGTACTGAATGTCAACGGTATCGAGGTCATTTACAACCACGTCATCTTGGTTTTAAAGGGCGTGTCGCTGCAAGTGCCAGACGGCAAGATTGTTGCCATTTTGGGCGGCAATGGTGCGGGCAAGACGACAACGCTGCGCGCCGTGTCCAATTTACTCAAAGGCGAGCGCGGTGCGGTAACTAAGGGTTCGATCGAACTGCGCGGCGAGCGCATCGAAAACCTCTCCCCTGCCGATCTCGTACAGCGCGGTGTGGTGCAAGTGATGGAAGGTCGGCACTGCTTTGCACATTTGACGATTGAAGAGAACTTGTTGACGGGCAGTTACACCCGCAAGAGCAAGGCTGAAATTGCCAATAATTTAGAGAAGGTCTACAACTACTTTCCGCGCTTGAAAACCCGCCGAACTAGTCAAGCAGCCTATACATCAGGCGGTGAGCAGCAAATGTGCGCGATTGGTCGTGCTTTGATGACGAACCCGAACATGGTGCTCTTAGATGAGCCGTCCATGGGACTTGCGCCGCAAATCGTGGAGGAAGTTTTTAACATCGTCAAAGATTTGAATGAAAAGGAAAAAGTCACCTTCTTGCTGGCTGAGCAAAACACAAACATGGCGCTCAAGTACGCCGACTACGGCTACATCATGGAGAGTGGTCGTGTGGTGATGGATGGCGCGGCATCGGAGCTGGCGAACAATGAAGACGTGAAAGAGTTTTACCTCGGTATGGGCGGCGGGGAGCGCAAATCGTTTAAAGATGTGAAGAGTTACAAACGCCGCAAGCGTTGGTTGGCATAGGCATCCGATGAATTTTTTCGATGCCCTAGAAACTCGCACCAGCAGCGAGCGGGAAGCAAGTCTATTGGCTGCTTTGCCCAAGCAGATTGCTAACGCACAATCCAATTCCATCGCTTTTGCCGCGATTCTGAAAGATGTAGATGCCCGAGAGGTCAATACCCGTATGGCCTTGGCGGCATTACCCGTCACACGCAAGCACGAATTGCTAGAGAGACAAGACGCTGCACGCACAGCAGATCCATCGCAAGCAGCCGTGTTTGGTGGATTTAACACGCAAGCTTTTGGCGCTACCATGCCGCGTGTATTTGCCAGCCCAGGCCCTATCTACGAACCCGAAGGCAAGCAGGCAGATTACTGGCGTATGGCGCGTTCCATTTATGCGGCGGGCTTTCGTTCAGGCGAGTTGATTCACAACTGCTTTAGCTATCACTTTGTGCCTGCGGGCTCCATGATGGAGTCGGGAGCTCACGCACTGGGCTGTACGGTTTTTCCAGGCGGAACGGGGCAAACCGAGCAGCAAGTGCAAGCGATCCAGCATTTGCAGCCGAGCGGTTATATCGGTACACCCAGCTTTCTCAAAATCATTGTTGAGAAAGCGCTAGAACTGGATCGACCACTACCGAAATCCTTTAACAAAGCCATGTTGGGCGGCGAGGCATTTCCGCCATCGCTGCGTGATTGGTTACTGGAGCGCGGGATTGCTGGCTACCAATGTTATGCCACAGCCGATCTTGGCTTGATCGCTTATGAGACGGAAGCACGCGAAGGTTTAATCCTCGACGAGGGCGTGATCTTAGAAATTGTGCGTCCAGGTACAGGCGATCCAGTACCTGAAGGAGAGGTCGGCGAAGTCGTCATTACCTCGCTCAACCCAGACTACCCGCTCATACGCTTTGGTACGGGTGATTTAAGTGCAGTGCTTGCGGGCGGTTGCCCCACAGGCCGCACGAATACGCGCATCAAAGGCTGGATGGGTCGCGCCGACCAAACCACCAAAATGCGCGGGATGTTTGTGCATCCTGGGCAAGTCGATAGCGTCGCGAAGCGCTTCTCGGAGATTAAACGAGCAAGACTCATTGTGAGCGGCGAAATGGCGAACGACCAAATGCTGTTTAAGGCTGAGGTTGAAGGTTCATCCGATGGTCTTGCCGAGCGTATTAGTGCCGTCGTGCGCGAAGTCACAAAGCTACGTGCTGATGTTGAACTTTGCGCTGTCGGTTCGCTGCCGAACGATGGTAAAGTCATCGAAGACGCTAGGAGCTACAAATAATGAACACTAAACGACATCTTCTCAAATCAACTGTCAGCCTGATTGCGCTAGCAGCTGCTGGCAGCGCTTTTAGCCAAGCCGCTTGGCCCAATAAACCCGTGCGCATTGTGGTGCCTTTTGCCGCAGGCGGGACAACCGATATTCTGGCCAGAGCCATTGCCCCGGAGCTATCAAAAGTATTTGGGCAATCTTTCATTGTGGACAACCGAGGCGGCGCTGGCGGTAATTTGGGTGCGGACATTGTTGCCAAATCACCCAACGATGGTTACACCTTATTGATGGGCACGGTAGGCACGCACGGCATCAATCGCGCACTCTACCCTAAGCTTCCTTACGATCCATTCAAAGATTTTGCACCTGTTACTTTAGTCGCAGCCGTACCAAACGTCATGGTGATGAATGCTGAAAAAGCCAAAGCGCTTGGCATCAATACTGTTCCAGAATTTATTGCATATGCCAAAAGAAACCCTGGCAAGCTCAATATGGCATCCAGCGGCAATGGAACGTCCATTCACTTAGCGGGAGAGCTTTTCAAAAGCAGAACGGGCACATTCATGGTGCACTTTCCGTACCGTGGTTCTGGCCCTGCTTTGCTTGACATGATTGCGGGAAACATGGATGTCATGTTTGACAATCTGCCGTCAAGCTTGCCGCACATCAAGTCTGGGAAACTCAAAGCATTTGCTGTCACAAGTAGTCAGCGCTCTAACGTACTACCTGACACGCCCACAATGGAAGAAGCTGGCAAGCTGAAAGGCTTCGAGGCTAGCTCTTGGTTTGGACTTCTTGCGCCCGCTGGCACAGCCCCAGCAACCATCAACCGTATTCAGCAAGAAGTGGCTAAAGCACTGGGTAGCCCTGAGATTAAAGAAAGATTAGTTGCGCAAGGCGCCATTCCTAGCGGCAATACGCCTGCACAGTTTGCTGCTTTAATTGACGCAGAACACAAGAAGTGGGCTGATGTCGTTAAAGCTTCGGGCGCAAAAGTCGATTAGTAGTCGTCATGCCTAGCGACTTTACAGGGCGACTGTAATAGCCGCCCAAAAGAACAGCCATAAAGAGCGCCAATCTTTAGGGACATCAACTTCCATCGTGCCGCTCCATCCACTGACGAATCCGCTTTCCTCAATGGCACGATAGCGAATGAAATGTTTTCCAGCTGCCGCATCGGGGATATCTAACTCTGGCCTCTTAACGATATGCGTCATCACCACGTTTTCTTTTGTGATGCCCTCAAAGCTATCTGTCCGTGATATTTGGACTTCATACTCTTTGACTTTTTGATCTTCCCATCTCAAGTGCAAAGTCCGGTCATTTGCATCAATTTTCCCGCCTGGGGCTTCAAGCTTTGCAAGGACTGTAAATGATTGCTGCTCACTCCAAGCACCTGTCTTGATGGTGTCTGCACTCGTCTTCATTTGCGCAGCAATACGCCAACCGTATGTGCCAGACGCTAAGCTGCGCATATCGTATCGCGTATCCCCGACTCTATACTGGATGCGCTTTTGAGTGTTATCTTGAATCTCCACAATATAACCAGTGGCGCCTTGGGGCTTCGCCCATAAGAGCGTCACATCTGAGCCTTGCACTACTTTTTCTCCATTTTTAGGTGCTTGCAGCAAAGGGGGTTGCGGCCTTGCATCGACGTTAACCGCGAGCTTTGCATCTTTACCTTCAAGGCCTTGTCCATCGGCAGCACGCACCGTCAAGTAGTACGCTCCATCTTGTTGAGTGGGCACGCGAATACTTTGACCACTCGCAAATCGTTGGCTAAAAATCACCTGATTCATAGCTTCATCTGTCGCCATTTGCACCCGATAGCCTGATACCGATTTGCCAGACTGTGAGTTAGGCAGTGCTGGGAATAAAAGCGCTAAAGTATTTTGTTTGACCGCCCAATTTTGCAAGCTAGGCGCTTCGAGTAATGCCACGGGTGTCGGAATTTGCAGTACTTTGGGATCTAAACGAACACCAAAACCCCCAGCGACTTGGACCCTACGTTTTTCATCCAGTTCTGCAGAAACTAAGCCTTCAACGACCTCGGATCGTGTGATGGCATCCCCCGCATCATCCGCAGAATTAAAGTTATGTGTCACTCTAAAATCTGTGCCACGTACACCTACCACGGTAGTTGGCGTTTGTATTCTGAGTGGTTTTGCACGATCTGTTGCGGTCGTTGCTCTTGTTTCAATAGCGCCTTGAATCAAGCGCATCAAACCAGAGAATGCTTTTGTGCCCGTACTATTTTCCGCATCTCCACTCCTTGAGGAGCCTCGGTAATAACGACTCTCTTCCAAAATAAATTGAGATCCTGCTAACAATTTAACTTGGCTGGCATCGGGTAGCTCAATCAACGCCGAGGCGTCAGAGCCCACTATGACGCGAGAACCCTCGACAATCGATCCGCCGACCACTGCCAAGTTGCTTTGCGAAACCCCGGGTGATACGATACGGACATTTCCAGTCACGGAAAGCCATTTTGCAGGGCTACTTTGCGCCGCTAGCAGGCGAACCGGTAATTTCAAAACCATGCCAGGATAAATGAGGTATGGCGCTGACTTCAAATTATTTAGTTTGGCAACCTCAGGCCAATGCACATAGGCGGGGCGTTTGAAATAGCGTTCCGCAATCGTTCCTAGCTGCTCATCCCGCTCAACCACAATAGACACGGTGTCATTAGTCTGCGCGAGAGCATTCGTAAGCGAAAAAAGAATCGCAAGAAATAAATAGCGGCACATCAGATAACGGCAAGCAAGCAAGCAAGCAAGCAAGCAAGGTTGATTGGATTGAAAATCCATTTAAAAACTTATGCCACCTTGAAGCCAAAACCTGCCTCGTGACGATGGTTCGACAGACGAAGGCTGATTCATGCTATGAAGACCATACATGGCGCGAAGAAAATAACCCCAAGATGTAGGCGTAGGGATTTGAGGAGGGGACTGCAATGTCATCGTCAGCCCGTAGCTACTTAATGCTCGAGCATTAAGTGTCCCTGCTGCGGTTCCAGTAGGAACGGTTTCGTAAAAACGAACCCAACCCCGATCAACAAACACAGCATAAGTTGCATTTTGAACGTTGTCACCAATTTTGAAAGGGGCTGAATAGCGTAGCTCCATCGTGGCATTGGCGCCTGTGCTGCCACCCGCTTCGCCGCCGTAACCGCGCGTAGAGCTAGGCCCACCCAGACCTGTTTGCTCCGAACCATCTAAATTTTTAAAGCCCCGCTGCCCACTCAATGCGCTATAGAACGTCAAAGCCCCAACGGTAGCTTGCTGGCGTGCAATACTGTAGGCCAATTTAGAGAAGCGCCCCGCGCTACGTGCGCCAGAGGCACTCGAATCGCTAGGATCGCTATTGCCGACATAGCCCCCGCTGCCTGTCATGCTGTAAACCATATAGCCGCCGCCGCCAAAATTGTCCACGCTATCACCACTTATACCCAAACGCAGTACGTTGGCGCTCGTTCTAAAGGAGGTGCCCACTGTATCCACATTATTAATACCCCCTCTGATTTCACCAGCTATTCGCGCATAAATCGAGCGATTCACGGAACGAATAATGGGATAGCTGCTATAGGCGGATACGGCGTTAGAAAGGCCATGCGCCTGCGTTGCACTGAAACCAGCACCCAAGCGGTATTGAGAACGCGCAAACGAAACCCCAATACGCTGCCCCTCATACCCAGCAGGCAACGAATAGCTCGCGCTACCCGTTTTGGTCGCTGTCACCATCGTTGTCGTTGCAAAACCAAGACTGAGCTGATCACCGTTATTTCTCAAGTTGTTCAGATCTGCACTCGCATTCAAACGGGTCACTCCCGTCGAAGAGGAACCAAAATTATCAAAACCAATGGAGTAGGCATTCGGTTTCGTACCCCGAATCTCAACGTCAAGCTCAGAAGTTCCTGTAACAATGCCCGGCTTCAAGTTCGCAGTACCTGTAATGCCAGGTAGATCCTTGACCAGCAGGATCGCACGCTCCAACCCTTCGTCCTTAATAAACTTGCCGACACAGTCTTTGTTATTGCCCACACTGCACAAATTATTAGCGATCGTTTGCTGTAGACGCTCAGTGTTGATGGGACTGCTATTTTTGATATTAATGGCGCTGAAATGACCTTCAACGATATTGATCGTGATGACACCGTCCGTGCTTTGCTGAGCAGGTAAATAAGCCCGTCCAACCGTAAAACCCTTGGCACGGTAATGCCGCGAGAGACCATCCGTCAGGCGATCCAAAGCTGCAAAATCGAGTTGTTTATTCACACTGGCTGATACCAAGGTTTGCAACTCGGTATTACTGATCGCAACATTGCCATTAAATTTAAAACCCTTGATCAAGACTGTGACCGCATTGGGTAGGCTCGCACGGGGTGCTGGTAGCGGTGCCGTTGTTTTGATTGGATTGGCTTCATGCGGCGGAACAATCAACTCAGCATCCTTGTTGACTTGTCCCGCCTGGGGCAGTGCTTGAGACCATACAACGCCAGCCGTGAAACTAGTCAAAACAAGCGCTAATTGAATCAATCGTCGACAAAATTGCCCCTCCATCGAAGGGTTTAACGTAAGAGAAGTGCGCATGATGAGGGTAATGGTATTAAAAAAGTTAACACTGATGGCAGGCTGGTCATTCTACAATGAATGCGTAAAAAACAGCCTCTCAAGTTCAACTCTGAAATGCCATGTTGTTTTTTTGCAAAAACAATCAAAAAGGTTACAAAAATTACTTTTGAGATAGATCAGGTTTGATCAAAACATAGTCACCGCGAGCACCACGCCTCATCTGCACAGGGATTGACTTGCTTTTATCTTGCCGAGCCAGCACGCCCTCTGCCTCTTTCGCACTCAGTATTTCACTATTAGCGATAGCAACAATAATATCGCCCGCCCGTAAGCCCGCCGTAGCTGCTGCGCCAGAAGCGGCCTCTACCACAGTGCCCCCTTTTAGTTTTGCCTCTTTTTTCTGATCATCCGTTAAATCAACCAGCGTAAGGCCCAACTTAGCGGCTGTGGGATGCATAGGTGAGGAAGGTTTCTCGATTTTCTCAGGCTTAATCGCTTTCACAGCTTTCGGCTCATCGGGCTCCAGCTCAACCACCGTAATCGGTAACTCTAGCGTTTTGCCGCGCCGATAAACGCTAATCACGGTTTTTGTACCTGGCTTGGTATTGCCAACCGCACGAGGTAAATCACTTGATTTATCAATCGGCTTTCCATCAAATTTGACAATAATGTCGCCCAGCTCAACACCTGCTTTAAATGCAGGTGCGTCGTCTATCAAACGTCCTACCAAAGCGCCTTGCGCCTTAGGTAGCCCCAAAGATTCAGCCAGCTCTTTGCTAACAGTGCCTGCTTCAACGCCAATGCGTCCCCTTGCCACACGTCCACCACTACGTAATTGGTCAGCTACGCGCGTAGCCTCATCAATCGGAATAGATAAGGACACGCCGTTGTAGCCGCCTGAGCGCGTGACGATTTGGCTATTGATTCCAACGACCTCGCCGCGCATATTGATGAGTGGTCCACCAGAATTGCCAGGGTTAATCGCCACATCGGTTTGTATGAAAGGTAGATACTCTCCCGTATCACGCGCCTTCGCACTCACGATACCTGCTGTGACAGAGTTATCGAGTCCAAACGGTGAGCCAATTGCCATCACCCATTCGCCGACTTTTAAGCGCGCCACATCACCTAGCTTTACAAAAGGCAGACCACTCGCGTCAATCTTGACCACGGCAACGTCAGTGCGTTTATCTGCCCCGATAATTTTGGCTTTGTACTCGCGTTTATCCGTCAGCGTCACTAACACATCGGTTGCGCCTTCGACGACGTGCGCATTGGTCATGATGAAGCCATCCGCAGAAAGGATGAAACCAGAACCCACACCGCGTGGCCGCTCAATCTCTTGTGGTGCCGAAGGCGCTTTTTTAGGTGCTCCTTTGGGAGCATTGGGATTATTTGGCATATTCGGAATCGGGATGCCAAAACGACGAAAGAACTCCAACATCCGCGGATCCATACCGTCGGGCACGCCTTCTTCATCACCTTCACCGTTATTATTTGGAAACGGGTTGCGTACTTTAATTTTTTCAGAGGTTCTGATGTTGACCACGGAAGGGCCGACTTGCTCGACCAATTCAGTAAAGTCTGGCAGGCCACGCACCATGGGGCTTTCTGCGGCTTGAGCCCAAGCGCCCACAAAAATGGCACTCACGAGCAAAAGACCAGAAACTAAAACGGCATATCGCTTTGAAAACATACAAATGACTCCAGACAAGCAAAAGAAAAACTCAATCGCTCGAATATGCCACTCTTTTGTAAACTTTCAAGATAGAAACGGTTTAACTTTGCGAACCGCGGTGCGCCCACGCTGTGGTGTGACGCTCAACGTAGCTAAAGAACTCATACATCGCCATCGCCATTGCGCCAATCACGACTAAGCCAGCAAAAGCCAATGCCAAGCGCTGCTGCGAGCCTGCCGTTTGCATCAAGTAGCCAATGCCAGAATCGCCAGCTGTCATTTCTGCCAAAACCGTACCCACAAATGCCAGCGTAATCGCAATTTTGAGAGAGGCGTAAAAATACGGCAACGAGCGCGGCAAACCGACTTTGACGAGTACGTCCCAGCGTTTCGCACCTAATACGCGCAGTACGTCTTCCAGCTCTGGTTCAAGCGTCGCAAGTCCTGTAGCGATATTCACCGTAATTGGGAAAAACGAAATTAAGAACGCGGTGAGGATGCCAGGGCCCACGCCGATGCCAAACCAAACCACCAAAATGGGAACGATCGCCGCCTTTGGTACAGCATTAAACGCCACGAGCAGCGGAAACATCGCGGTATAGGCAATGCGTGCCGAGCCTACTAAAAAGCCTAGCAATACACCAACAACAATGCTGATGCCAAAGCCCACCATGGTGACCCAAAACGTCTGCCAAGCAGCAAAGGCAATGGGATTTGTGAACTCTGCCAAAGCCTTGCCAATCATGATGGGGCTAGGAAAAATAAATTCTGGAATACTAAACAAGCTACAAACCGCTTGCCACAGTACCAGCAAGAAAATGAACAAAATAAGTGGTGAGTAGGCTTCTAATTTTTTTGAATTCATGAAGGTTTTACTCCCCCGCGGATAGCGCCAATGTGACCACGCAGCTCGTGAACAATGTCCGAGAACTGCTGCGTGTAAGTGATTTCCAAATCACGTGGGCGTGGTAAATCGATCTTGCGCTCGACCACAAAGCGCCCAGGATTTTTAGACATGACAAACACTTTATCCGCCAAAAAGACCGACTCGCGCAAGTCGTGTGTCACCAAAATCACATTGAATTTTTGAAGCTGGTGTAAGTCACGCAGCACGCACCACAACTCTTCTTTGGTAAATGCATCAAGTGCGCCAAACGGCTCGTCCAAGAGCAGCATCTTTGGCTCATGGATCAAGGCGCGGCAAATACTGGCACGCTGCTGCATACCGCCCGATAGTTGCCACGGAAATTTATCTCCGTAGCCATCTAAACCAACGGTTTTAAGTAGCTCACGGGCGCGATCTTCGTATTCCTTTTTCTTCGCTTTAAAGTTACTACGATAAGGCTCAACAATTTCTAACGGAAGCAAAACGTTCTCTAAAGTCGTCCGCCAAGGTAGTAGGGACGGGGCTTGGAAGGCCATACCCGATATTTTGAGCGGCCCCGTCACAGGCGTGCCATCCACATGAATCGTCCCACGAGTCGGCATACGCAGCCCCGTGGTGAGCTTCATAAAAGTAGATTTTCCGCAACCCGACGGCCCCACGATGGCAATGAATTCTCCCTCGGTAACCGACAGATTGATGGCCTCTACTGCGAACTGGTTTTGCGCCAACAACTCGTCGTTGTAGGCCAACCATACGTCTTTAAAGTCAACAAAAGCCATATAAAAATTATTTTTTAGCCGCTGGTAACACCGCATTCAAAGCCGCGTCGCTTGGCAAGAAGCTGCCGTTCCAAATAGCATTACGATCCACGCGCGTCTTAGTGTTAAAGGCATCCGATACCTGACTTGCCATCAAAGTCAAACGGCCATCATTAATTTTGCCAAAGCCTTCCTTGCGGGCATCTGGGCTAGCAACCACCGTTTCAATCGCCAGCTTCAAGCGACGCTCTTCTAATGCCACATTGATGATGCCGTCACGCGCTTTGACGGAATTAATGGCTTCAACAGGATTAGCAACCACATCTTTAGCCGATTTAGTAAAAGCGGCAAGGAATGCTTTGATCGCAGCTGGATTTTCTTTAATCATCTTTGGCGTTGCAATGATGGCATTGCCGTACAGCTTCACGCCGTAGTCTGGGTATTGCATGATCGCCACGTCCTCGGCCTTCACACCGCGCGCTTCTAAGTTCAAGAGCGATGTAAAGGTAAAGCCTGTAATCGCGTCGACTTCACCTCTAGCTAACATCGTTTCGCGCAGCGCTGGATCCATAGAAACCCAGTTCACAGCACCCACACCATTGGCTTTAGCAAAAATAGGGAAGCCACGGCGGCCAGCGTCAAATCCAGGTGCGCCGAGCTTTTTTCCAGTCAAATCGGCGGGTGATTTGATGTTCGATTTTTTGAGTGACATCACGGATGCTGGCGTATTGTTGTAGACCATCATCACAGCGACTGGCTTGTTAGGCGCATCTGGGTTATTGGCGTGGAACTCCATCAAGGCAGCCAGATCAGCAAAACCCATGTCGTAGGTACCCGATGCCACGCGAGCAACTGCGCCGCCAGAGCCGTTGCCTGCATCAACGGTCACGTCAAGCTTTGCATCCTTGAAGTAGCCTTTGGCAATTGGCGCCAAGAAGAAGGCCGAGGGGCCTTCAAAGCGCCAGTCGAGCTGGAACTTGATAGGCGTATTGGCCTGCGCCATTGCAGAGCCAAAGCTCATGGCAGCAGCCAATGTAATGACAGATTTAATAAAAGTACGCTTACTCATAAAACACTCCAAATTTAAAATAAATAGATACAGCTTTAATTATCATGCAAAGTTTATGCCTAACTCATAAATGTATACACTTTTGCGAGCAAAAGTGCTAGCGATAAACCCTTAGAAATTGAGCCACCACTTGCCTTTGAGCTCTTGCTGCAGGTAGTCAATAAAGCTCATCACCTTGGATGGCACTAGCTTGGGCGAAGGAAAAACCGCATGCATTTCTTGCGACGGTAAGCTGTGATTGGCCAAAACGACTTGCAGCCTACCGCTGGCCATGGACTCACGCGCCACATACTGCGGCAAAGCGGCCAAGCCCATGCCTTCATTGGCGGCCGCCAGTACAGCCGATAAATTGTTAGAGCGAAACGTGCCCTTCACCGCAATAGACTGCTCATCGCCTTCGGGCGTTTTTAAGCTCCAGCGGTCATCGCCTTGCACGCTGCTGTAGACCAAGCAGTTGTGCGCGTTTAAATCAGTGGCAACTTTAGGTGTCCCATACGCATCCAAATAAGCCTTGGAAGCCACCATGAGCCAAGGGTTAGTGCCAATAAAACGCGAGCCGAGCATCGAATCTGCCAAGCGACCCATCCGCACGGCTAAATCGACACCTTGCTCGACCAAATTGACGTACCGATCGTCCAAACTAAAGTCAATTTGCACCTCGGGATGCTCTCGCATGTAACGCAGCACAATCGGCACCAAAACGCGCCTGCCAAACGCCACGGAAGAGCTGATGCGCAAGCGCCCGCCCACTTGGCTTTGCATGAGGGTTGCTAAATTGCTGGCCTCGTCCATTTCACGCGCAATCACTTTGCATTTTTCGTAATACGCCGCCCCCACTTCGCTAGGCGTCACACCCCTTGTGGATCGGTGCAGCAGCCGCGCACCCAGATGCGCCTCCATCGCCGCGACGGCCTTGGTTGCCGTGGGTTGAGTAATACCCAATTCGAGCGCGGCTTTGCTAAAGCTCCCCATCTCGACGACGCGCATAAATAGCTGTACGCCCGTGATTCGATCCATGAAAGACCCTTCATTTATTCCTTGGTGGAATATCAATTATCAACCAATAGGGATTCACATCTAAGCGCCGTCAGCCGAACATCGGCTCCTCACAACAAATCACCCACAGGAGCAACACGATGACAAAGATGAAAGCAGCCATGGCAGCGGTATTGGTTATGGAAAAAGAAGGCATCACGACCGCCTTTGGTGTCCCCGGTGCTGCCATCAATCCGCTCTATGCCCAGCTACGCGAGCGCCAAACCATTACGCACATCTTGGCACGTCACGTAGAGGGCGCGTCGCATATGGCCGAGGGCTACACCCGCGCCAAGGCTGGCAATATAGGCGTGTGCATTGGCACCTCTGGCCCCGCAGGCACAGACATGATTACGGGTCTCTATTCGGCGCAAGCAGACTCCATTCCTATTTTGTGCATCACGGGGCAAGCGCCCAGAGCGAGATTGCACAAAGAGGATTTTCAAGCGGTGGATATCGCATCCATTGCCAAACCCGTCACCAAATGGGCGACGACTGTGATGGAACCCGCGCAAGTGCCGCGTGCTTTTCAGCAGGCTTTTCATTTGATGCGCTCGGGTCGTCCAGGCCCCGTGTTGATTGATCTGCCATTCGATGTGATGATGGCCGAGATTGAGTTTGACATTGACACTTACGAGCCACTGAACGTTTACAAACCCACCGCCAGCCGCAGGCAAATTGAAAAAGCGTTAGAGATGATCAATACGGCGGAGCGCCCTTTGATTGTGGCGGGCGGCGGCATCATCAATGCCGATGCCCCCGAGCTGCTCCAGCAATTTGCTGAGCTTGTGGGCATTCCCGTGATTCCAACGCTGATGGGTTGGGGCACGCTGCCAGACAACCACCCGCTCATGGTGGGCATGTGCGGCTTGCAAACCAGCCACCGCTACGGCAATGCCAATATGCTGGCCAGCGACTTTGTAGTGGGCATTGGCAACCGCTGGGCGAATCGTCACACGGGCTCGCCCGAGGTGTATTGCAAAGGACGAAAATTTATTCACGTGGACATCGAACCCACACAGATTGGCCGTGTCTTTGCCCCTGATTACGGCATCGTGTCGGATGCCAAAGCGGCGCTGCAACTGTTTATTGAAGTTGCGACCGAGTGGAAAAAAGCAGGCAAGTTGCGTGATTGGTCTGGCTGGGCAAAAGAATGTTATGGCCGCAAGCATTCGGTCGAATTTATGCGCAAGACCAACTACAACACCGTGCCCATGAAGCCCCAGCGCGTCTACCAATGTATGAACAATGCCTTCGGCCAAGACACGACTTATGTCTCCACCATTGGCCTCTCGCAAATCGCAGGGGCGCAGTTCCTGCATGTCTATAAACCACGCCACTGGATTAACTGCGGTCAAGCAGGCCCCTTGGGCTGGACGATTCCTGCGGCGCTTGGCGTTCGCGCCGCAGACCCAGCGCGCAAAATTGTGGCGCTATCGGGCGATTACGACTTTCAGTTCATGCTGGAAGAACTGGCTGTCGGTGCGCAATTCAAACTGCCCTACATCCACATCGTTGTCAATAACAGCTATTTAGGTCTGATTCGCCAAGCCCAGCGCGGCTTTAGCATGGACTACGCCGTCCAGCTTGCGTTTGACAACATCAACTCCCCCGAAGTCAATGGTTACGGCGTCGATCACGTCAAAGTGGTGGAAGGTCTTGGCTGCAAAGCGATTCGGGTGCGCACGCAGCAAGAGATTGCACCTGCCATCAAACAAGCCGAAGCGTGGATGGTTAAATTTCAAGTACCCGTTGTCATTGAGATCATTTTGGAGCGCGTGACCAACATCGCCATGGGCACCGAAATTGACAATGTGGTTGAGTTTGAAGAGCTTGCCAATAGCAAAGATGACGCGCCAACCAGTGTGGCTATCTCTATGCTGGATTGAAAGGAGAAACAAATGCCAAAATTTGCTGCTAATTTAACGATGCTGTTTACCGAAGTGCCTTTTTTGGAGCGCTTTGAGCGTGCCGCAGCTGCGGGCTTTAAAGGTGTCGAATTTTTGTTTCCGTATGCGTTTAAAGCGCAAGAGATCAAAGCGCAACTAGATGCGCACAAGCTCACCCTCGTGCTGCACAACCTGCCTGCGGGCAATTGGGAAGCGGGCGAGCGAGGCATTGCCTGCCATCCTGACCGCGTGGATGAGTTCCGCACGGGCGTTTCTCTTGCAATTGAATATGCCAAGACGCTCGGCGTCCATCAACTCAACTGCCTTGCGGGCATTGCCCCCAAAGGCATAGCCGACGATGTTCTGCGCCAGACTTTTGTGGCCAACCTTCGTTTTGCAGCAACCGAACTCAAACGCGCAAATCTACGTTTGCTGATTGAACCGATTAACACGTTTGATATCCCAGGCTTTTATCTCAATCGCACTAGCCAAGCCATTTCGATTTTGGACGAAGTCGGCGCGGATAACGCTTTTGTGCAGTACGACATCTACCACATGCAGCGCATGGAGGGCGAGCTGGCAGCAACTCTTGAACGACAGCAGAGCCGAATTGCTCACATTCAGCTAGCCGATAACCCGCGTCGCAACGAACCTGGAACAGGCGAAATCAACTATCCGTTCCTCTTTGCGCATCTGGACCGCATTGGCTACGATGGCTGGATTGGCTGTGAATACAAACCCAAAACAACCACCGAAGCAGGACTTGGTTGGCTAAGATCAACACTTTTGCAACCTAGTCACGAGAAACGCACATGACAACACCTTCACTCAAAATCGGTTTTATTGGCCTTGGCATCATGGGCGCCCCCATGGCAGGCCATCTCATCAAAGCGGGACATTCGCTATTCGTCTATACGCGCAGCAAAGTGCCCGCCGAAATTGCGGATGCGGCTACCGTATGTGTGGACGCGCAAGATGTCGCCAGACACGCCGACATCATCTTGACCATGCTGCCCGACACACCCGATGTTGCGAAGGTCTTATTTGGCGACAAAGGCATTGCCAGTGGCCTCAG
>JANPAS010000124.1:0-41234 GCA_031430035.1 Comamonadaceae bacterium
ATTGTTTACAGCATCTTTTTATGGGGCATTGGTCTTGGCGGTGGGTACTACTTAGCGTATGGTGGCACATCTACGCCATTCGCACAAAATCCCAGCGCCTTTTGGCTCACGGCCATCATCTCGCTCACTATCGTCGCCGCATGGTTTAGCATTGCTCTTTTACAAGTCAGCAATAGAAGGGCAAATCTTCCATGTCAACCAAAGGTGTCTGCTTAGTTATTGGCGCAGGTGATGCAACAGGTGGAGCGATCGCCAAACGCTTTGCACAAGATGGCTACATCGCCTGCGCAACAAGGCGCAGTGCCGACAAACTTCAATCACTCAAAACTGAGATCGAGTCCAGCGGCGGCGTCTGCCATGCGTTTGGTAGCGATGCGAGAGTGGAAGACGAAGTCGTTGCCTTAATCGAGCACATCGAAGCCAACATCGCACCGATTGACGTGATGGTCTTCAACATTGGCGCGAACTCACCCATGAGCATCCTCACCGAGACGACGCGGCGCTACACCAAGATGTGGGAAATGGCGTGCTTAGCGGGATTCCTCACAGGGCGCGAAGTCGCGAAGCGTATGTTGCCTAGAGGCAAGGGCACAATCATCTTCACAGGTGCAACGGCTTCGCTACGCGGCAGCGCAGGCTTTGCGGGCTTCTCGGGTGCCAAGATGGCGCTACGGGCTTTGGCGCAAAGCATGGCGCGTGAGTTGGGGCCGCAAGGCATCCACGTGGCACACCCCATCATTGATGGCGCGATTGATACCGAATTCATCCGCACCACGTTCCCCGAGCGCTATGCTTTGAAAGGTGTGGACGGCATCGTTAACCCCGCTCACATTGCCGATATGTACTGGATGCTGCACCAGCAGCCACGTGATGCTTGGACACACGAGCTTGATTTACGCCCTTATATGGAGAAATTTTGATGAAAACATTTGATTTTTATTTTGACTTTGGCTCTCCAGCCGCTTACCTCGCCTTCACACAATTACCCAAGCTAGAAACTGAAACTCAAAGCAAGGCTGTCTACAAACCCATGCTCTTGGGTGGTGTCTTTCAAGCCACAGGCAATCAATCACCAGCCACCATTCCTGCCAAAGGTAAGTACACATTCACTGATTTTTTACGCTTTGCCAAACGATACGGTGTTGTCCACAACAGGAATCCGCACTTCCCTATCAACACGCTGATGCTGATGCGCGGCGCGGTCGGTTTGCAGCGCACACAGCCCGAGCAATTTTTAGCTTATTGCGCTGCAGTATTCAACGCCATTTGGGTGGATAGTCTCAACATGAACGATCCTGCGGTACTGGGAAAAGCCTTATTGGATAAGGGCTTCGAGCCGATGGCTTTGATGGCACTATGCGGCGAGCAAGCCACCAAGGATGCATTAAAAGCGTTAACGGAAGAAGCCGTGCAGCGCGGCGTATTTGGCGCGCCGACCTTCTTTGTAGGCGACGAGATGTTTTGGGGGCAAGACCGAATGGATTGGGTGCGAGAGGCACTCAACTCATCATTGACCAAAAACTAATCGGAAAGTTGAGCCTACTCCAACAGCGCTGTCAATCGCAAGTGTTGCACCGTGCCGCTGTGCTACATGCTTCACAATCGCCAAGCCAAGGCCCGTCCCTGCTGTTTCACCCAGCTCTCGGATGCGACTTTTATCCACACGATAAAAGCGCTCGGTAAGCCTTGGCAGATGCTCTGGCGCAATGCCGAGACCTGTGTCCGTCACCGTGAGTGCATCTTGTCGCCAATCTATATGAACCGTTCCACCATCAGGTGTGTAACGCACCGCATTGGTAATTAAGTTAGAGAACGCGCTTTGCAATTCACTGGCCGAGCCCAGTAGGTCTGCGCCAACCGCTACATCAAAGGTGATCGTAATATCACGCTTTAACGTGGTAGCCAATGTACGCGCTTCGCGCTCGCATTGCAACAGCAAGCTTTGCATGTCAACGCGCTCGAGTAATGGTTTCGCCTGCGCATCCAGCTTTGACAATGTGAGTAAATCTACCACCAAGGCACCCAAGCGTTGGCTTTGTGTCGACATCAATTGCAAATAACGCCTCTGGTCTTCTGCACTCAACTCCAGCGTTTGCAGCGTTTCGATAAAGCCCGACAAAACTGTCAATGGTGTGCGAATTTCGTGCGACACGTTCGCCACAAAATCGCGCCGCATTTGCTCGGCACGCTCTACATCAGTCACGTCACGCACCAAGAGCAGCGCGCGACCAAGACCATACGGGTGCAACTGCAAAGCCTTGTTGTCAAAGCGTAGCTCGTATTCAAAATTTTCTTGCGCTAGATACTCTAAAAATTGTGGCTCTCGCACGAGATGCGCAAGGTGCTGCGCAATATCTCGCGTGGCATCAAGTCCCAGCAAACGCGCCGCGGTTTGATTGCACCATTCGATACGGCGTTCACGGTCCAAAATCACCACGCCATTAGGCGAAGCTTGCAGCGCAGATAAAAACGCTTGTAGTCGCTGCTCGTGCACGGCGCAGCTTTGTCGCTCCGTTTTGAGTTGCCTCTGAAATTGGGTGCTTAATCGTTGCTCCCGCCCACGCATCAAAAAAATGGAGACGAGTACAGCCACCAACACACTGCCAAGCAATACCCAATAGCTCATCACGGCGTAGACTTAGATAGCCGGTAGCCCATACCCCGTATGGTCTCCACCTGCGCCGATGCCGTTGCAGAAACAGCCGTTAAAGCCTCGCGTAGACGTTTGATATGCACATCGACGGTTCGTTCATCAATATCGCTGTAATGCCCCCACACCATATTCTGCAAGGTCTCCCGCTTAAGCACTTTGTCACCTTGCTGCAATAGTGCCGTGAGTAATTTGAACTCAGTCGGCGCGAGTTTGACGTCTTTGCCTTCAGCCGTCACGCGGTGCGCGACGCTATCGAGCGAAATCACGCCGACGGTGATCGTCGATCCTGCGACTACGACATCAGGTGCGCGACGACGTAGCACAGCCCGCACACGCGCCAATAATTCTTTGGTTGAAAACGGCTTGGTGATGTAGTCATCAATTCCAGCATCAAGGCCTGCAACCTTATCCGCTTCTTCGGCTCTAGCCGTCAACATGATGATAGGGAGCAACTTAGTCTCTGTTTGACTGCGCCACTGCTTCGCCAGCGAGAAACCACTCATCGTCGGTAGCATCCAATCGAGCAAGACCAAGTCTGGCATGCGCTCAAACACCTTGCTTTGCGCTTCGGCACTATCACTAGCCACCTCACACTCAAAGCCCGAGTGGCGCAGATTAATTGCCACCAGCTCGGCAATTGCGGCCTCGTCTTCCACAATGAGGATGTAAGGTTTTTTCATGTTCGCTTATTTAACTGCCGTTTCAATATCTTCCATACTGGAGTGCCGCACGTCCGCGCCTTTGACGATATAGATCACGCACTCGGCAATGTTTTTAGCATGATCGCCAATGCGTTCAATCGCCTTGGCAATAAAGAGCAAGTCGAGGCTCGCGCTAATCGTGCGCGGATCTTCCATCATGTAGGTAATCAAACGGCGAACAAAGCCGTTGAACTCTTGGTCAATCAAATCGTCTTCGCGCAAAATCGCCACGCAATCGGCAGCATCTAACCTTGCAAAAGCATTTAAAGCTTTGCGTAATTGCTTGGCCGCTAAGTCAGAGGCGATGCGCAAATCACCCGAAGGTAGTCTTAATGTCGGACTGGCTTTGCCAATGGACTGCACCATGCGTGCCATGCGCTCGGCTTCATCACCCACACGCTCTAGGTTAGCCGTGGTGCGCGAAATGGCCATCAAAAGGCGCAGATCACGCGCCGTGGGCTGCCTGCGCGCGATGATGCTAGACAACTCACGGTCAATGTCCACCTCGAATTGATTAACAGCCTCCTCGGCTTCAATGACCTTGTAGGCTACATCCGCATTCATCAAGGCTAGGGCCTCAATCGCAAGACGAATTTGCGCTTCAACGAGGCCGCCCATCTCCAGCACACGGCTAGAGACCGCACGCAACTCGCTATCAAATTGGGTTGAAATATGTTTGTCCATGCGATACCCTTTTTTTATCCGAATCTGCCAGTGATGTAGTCTTCCGTCTCTTTGCGCTGAGGCTTAAAGAACACGTCTTCTGTTGTTCCAAATTCCACCAAATCGCCAAGATACATGTAAGCGGTGTAGTCCGAACAACGTGCCGCTTGCTGCATGTTGTGCGTGACGATAACAACCGTGTAATTTTGCTTGAGCTCTGAGATCAACTCTTCAATCTTCGCGGTTGAAATCGGATCAAGCGCGGAGCATGGTTCGTCGAGCAAGAGCACTTCCGGTTTAATCGCAATCCCGCGTGCAATGCACAGGCGCTGCTGCTGACCGCCCGACAGCCCCGAACCGCTTTGATTCAGCTTGTCCTTGACCTCGCCCCAGAGCGCTGCTTGGCGCAGCGCTGACTCGACGCGGTCATCCATATCGCTGCTATTCAAATTTTCAAACAACTTGATGCCAAAGGCAATGTTGTCATAAATCGACATCGGAAACGGTGTCGGTTTTTGGAATACCATGCCAACTTTTGCTCTGAGCAAAGCCACGTCCTGCGTGGCCTGCAGCACGTTCGTGCCATCTAACAGTACTTCGCCCGTAGCGCGCTGCTCGGGGTAGAGTTCAAACATGCGATTAAAGGTTCTGAGCAGGGTGGACTTACCGCAGCCAGAAGGACCAATAAACGCTGTGACTTTGTTTTTTTCGATCTCTAAATTGATGCTTTTGAGTGCATGAAACTTGCCGTAATAAAAGTTCAAGTCACGAACCGATATTTTTGAATCAATAGGAGTGATGATTTTTTTGGTATCCATTTTTTTATCCGTTACTTAACCGCTATTTAGCGCGAGTGAGCCAACGTGCGAGCACATTCAAGGTCAGCACAAACATCGTGATGATGAACACGCCTGCCCATGCCAGCTTTTGCCAGTTCTCATACGGGCTCATGGCAAACTTAAAAATCGTCACAGGAAGGCTCGCCATCGGCTGGGTAATGTCACTACTCCAAAACTGATTAGAGAGCGCCGTAAAAAGCAGCGGCGCCGTCTCGCCCGCGATACGAGCGACTGCGAGCAGCACACCCGTGAGCACACCAGAGCGCGCCGCCTTGAGCGTGATGCCCAAAATCACCTTCCACTGCGGCGTACCGAGTGCGTAAGCCGCTTCACGCAAGGCGTTTGGCACAAGGCGCAGCATATTTTCCGTCGTACGAATCACCACGGGAATCACGATCAAGGCCAAGGCAAGCACACCCGCAATTGCGGAAAAGCTTTTGAATCTGGCCACGACCAGTGTGTAGATAAAGAGACCAATCACGATGGATGGTGCAGACAACAAGATATCGTTGACAAAGCGGGTGATGGAGCCCAACCATGTCTTCTCACCAAACTCTGCCAAGTAGATGCCCGCAAAGATGCCAATGGGCGTACCGACCAAGGTGGCCAAAAGCACCATCACACCTGAGCCATAAATAGCGTTGGCAAGGCCGCCCTCGTCATTCGGCGCTGGTGTCATTTGCGTAAAGGCCGCAATGGATAGACCACTCACGCCTTGCCGCACAATTTCCCACAAAATCCAAGAAAGAAAAAAGAGTCCAAAAGCCATGGCGGATAAGGACAAGCTAAGCGCCACACGGTTCACCCATTGGCGTTTTTCGTATTTAGTCATGCTCAGCTTCATGATGATTTTCCCTCGCCCTTCTTCAACTGCGCCAAAAGCAATTTAGAAATCGCTAGCACCAGCGTCGTAATCGCAAACAGCACGAGCCCAAGGTAAATCAGCGAGGCCTGATGGAGTCCTTCGCCAGCTTCAGCGAATTCATTCGCCAACGCTGAACTAATAGAGTTGGCGGCTTCGAATACGCTCATAGAACTCAATTGATTGGTGTTGCCAATCACAAACGTGACTGCCATCGTTTCGCCAAGGGCACGTCCCAGGCCAAGCATCACACCGCCCATCACGCCCGTTTTTGTGTACGGCAACACGACCTTGGAGACCACTTCCCACGTCGTTGAACCTAATCCATAAGCCGATTCTTTGAGCAGTGCAGGTGTCACTTCAAACACATCACGTATCACAGATGCAATGAATGGAATCACCATGATCGCCAAAATCACACCAGCCGAAAAAATACCAATTCCAACAGGCGGCCCACTCACAAGGCTTGCTAGCATTGGCACGCCAGCCAAGAGGCTCTGCAAGGGTTGCTGCACATAGGTTGCCAGCACGGGCCCCAGCACAAGTAATCCCCACATGCCGTAGACGATAGAGGGAATGGCTGCCAGTAACTCAATCGCCGTGCCGAGTGGGCGCTTAAGCCAAGCGGGTGCCAGCTCGGTCAAAAACACCGCGATACCAAAACTCACAGGCACGGCAATCAAGAGCGCAATGATGCTAGTTGCCAGCGTGCCATAAATCATCACCAAGCCACCGTAGTTGTTTTGGACAGGATCCCAAACGCTACTGGTAAAAAAGTGCCAGCCAAACTGATGAATGGCAGGCCATGCACCTGCGAGCAAGGAGAGCAAAATGCCCACTAACATGGCGAGTGTTAGCACCGCTGCGCCTTTAGCAGTTAGTGCAAATATCTGATCGGCTAGGCGCAATTTCATGTGGCTTTGGTAGATAGGTTGTGATTACTTAATTTGCGCCCAAGACTTTTCAATCAAAGTCTTCACACTAGCTGGCATCGGTACATAGTCTAAATCTTCAGCTGTTTTGTCGCCTTTGGCAAAAGCCCAAGACACAAACTTCAAAACTGATTGCGATTTCGCCATGTTTTCAGCTTTTGCTTGCATGAGTAAGAAGGTTGCGCCCGATAGCGGCCAGGCATCTTTGCCCGTTTGATTCGTCAGAATTTGATAGAAAGATTTATTCCATTCAGCATTCGCCGCTGCGGCTTTAAACGTCAAATCATCTGGTGCTGGGTAGTTGCCAGCCGAGTTTTGCACCAAGGCATACGCCATTTTGTTTTGCTTCACGTAAGCATATTCAACATAGCCAATGCTGTTTGGCAGTCGCGCCACAAATGCAGCCACACCTTCATTACCTTTGCCTCCAGCGCCAGTTGGCCAATTCACTGCCGTACCTTCGCCCACTTTTTCCTTCCACTCTTTATTTACTTTAGAGAGGTAGTTGGTAAAGATGAAACTGGTGCCCGAACCATCCGCACGGCGTACCACCGAGATAGGGTTATTTGGCAGAGCCAATTTTGGATTTAAAGCCTTGATCGCCTTGTCGTCCCACATCGTGATCTTGCCGAGATAAATATCACCCAGCACTTGTCCTGTCAATTTGAGTTGACCCGCTGCAATGCCTTTAATGCTGACCACAGGCACCACGCCACCAATCACGGTCGGGAATTGAATCAAACCCTTGGCTTTTAAGTCTTCATCTTTAAGCGGCATATCTGATGCGCCGAAATCAACCGTTTTCGATTCAATTTGTTTAATGCCAGCGCCAGACCCAACAGATTGGTAATTGACCTTGATGTTCATCTCTTTGTTGTAGTCAGCGGCCCACTTGGCATACAGTGGCGCTGGAAATGTTGCGCCTGCTCCCACAACATCTTGCGCCTGTGCCATCAATGTGCCCGCTAGGCCAATACCAGTAAGGCTTACAGCCATGCTATTTTTCAGAATTCGTATCAAATTTTTCATTTTTTATCCTTAAAGTGGATCATCCATTAACGTGAGCACATGCCCACGAGTTCTAATGTAAAAGAGCTTTATGACGGTTGTGTGACATTCCTGACAAACAGCTTGGACAATACGCACATGCAAGATAACACTCAACTCGCCGCTATTGACCTTGGATCCAACAGCTTTCGCTTAGAAATTGGCAGGTTTGAGCACGAACAACTACAGCGCGTGGAGTACATCAAAGAGACGGTTCGCCAAGGCAATGGACTGGATAAAGATCGTAATCTCTCGGCGGATGCGATGCAACGTGGCTGGAATTGCTTGGCACGGTTTTCCGAGAGGCTCACGGGCTTCAAAAAAAAGCAAGTGCGTGTGGTTGCAACACAAACATTGCGAGAAGCGCGCAACCGAGATGTTTTTTTGGCGAGAGGCCAAGAAATTTTGGGTTTCCCAATTGATGTGATTTCGGGCAAGGAAGAAGCTAGGCTCATTTATTTAGGCGTATCGCATTTGCTACCGCAATCCCCTGAGCGCCGCTTGGTCATTGACATTGGAGGCCGATCGACAGAACTCATTTTAGGCAAGGGCTACACGGCGCAAACGATGGAGTCATATCGCGTCGGTAGCGTGACATGGTCTATGAAATACTTTGCGGATGGTGTGATGTCTAAAGAGGCATTTCATCAAGCGGAGATCGCTGCTAAAGCAATACTAGACGAGGCTCTGAGCCTGTACGCCAAACGTCACTGGGATAGCGTGTATGGCTCGTCAGGCACGGTGGGCGCGATCGGCGACATCTTGGCGGCTTTGGGCTATACGGCGCATGAGATCAGTCGAACAGGCTTGCTCCAAATTAAAGAGATTTTGCAAAAATCTGGCCGTATGGATCACGTTCGACTAGAAGGCCTAAAGGATGACAGACGTGCCGTGCTGTGCGGTGGCCTTGCCGTGCTATCTGCACTTTTTGATTTGCTGGACATTGACACGCTGCTCGTGGCGGATGGCGCGCTGCGTCAAGGTGTGCTCTATGACATGGTGGAGCGCGAATGGAGCGCCACCGACGTCCGCAGCAACACGGTGGCACGCATGGTCAGCACATTCAAAATCGATCCCATGCAAGCCCAGCGTGTGACCGAGGTGGCACAAATGCTGTTCGATCAAATCATGTCCAAGCAAGACATGACGATGTTTGAAAGCCTGCGCCGTAAGCTGGGTTGGGCCGCACAACTACACGAAATTGGCAGCCATATTTCGCACAGCGATTACCACAAACACGGTGCATATATTTTGGAGCACGTTGATGCGATTGGTTTTGCGCAGCATGAACTGCATCGCCTTGGGTTGCTAGTTTTGGGGCACAAAGGCAAGCTGAAAAAACTGGGGGAACACCTCTCGGAGACCACTTTTGCCTGCCAATTATTGGCGCTCAGACTGGCTGTGATTGCCTGCCATGCACGCACGAATCCTGATTGGTCTCTAGTACGGCTCAATATCAGAAACAATAACTTGACGCTGCAAGTACCGCGCGACTGGCCAGAAATCTACCCACAATCGATCCACTTACTCAAACAAGAAATGGAAGCTTGGCAAAAATCACCCTGGGTATTTCAACTCAAGATTTGAATTTAAATGTGTAAACGGTATATACTGTTTACTTCTTTTATTTACAAGAGCACCTATGACCACTCAAGCACCAGCAAAAAAAGCGCCCGCAAAAAAATTACCTGCCGTCAAAGTATCGTCAGTAGCAGCAAAGAAAATTGTTGTGAAGAAAGTAACGGCGCCCGTGCAAGTCACGCCAGCCAAGACTTTGAAGCCCAGTAAACCAACGAAGCCAGTAAAGCCAGTGAAGCACAAATTAGTACGCGACAGTTTTACGATTCCTAAAGACGAGTATCAAGTGTTGGGTGAACTCAAAGCACGTTTAACCAAACTCATGCAGCCCGCTAAAAAGAGTGAGTTACTACGTGCTGGATTGAAAGCGTTGGCAAGCATGTCGGATGCAGCAATCAAAAAAGCTCTACAAGACGTACCTGCCATTAAGACAGGACGTCCTGCCAAAAAATAACTAGAGAAGCTCGGGGGTTTGCACGGTGACGACGACAGTCTCGCCGACTCCCGCACGCTCGCGATAGCGCAACCACCAGACAGCGCCTTTTTTAAGATTGACCTCTTGCGTCGGCAAGCCAAGAAGCTGCGCAATCGTTTTACCGATGAGAGGCTGGTGTCCGACCACGAGCGCAGTTGATTTCAGTGATGGCCAGTGAATGGTTTTGAGCAATTCATCCGTCGTTCCATCGGGCGAGAGTTCGTCTCGGATTTTATATTTACGATCCAAGGCAATCGCTGTTTGAACCGTGCGCAGCGCTGGGCTCACCCAAATTCTGGTCGCTTCTGGCATTTGACGATTCAGCCATGCCGCCATCCGCACCGCTTGTTTTTCGCCTTTGGATGTCAAAGGGCGATCCAAATCTAGGCCGCCATCCGTTAATTCTTTGGCCTCAGCATGGCGCCAAAAAATAATGTCCATTAGAGAACCTCCCCTGCCTTTGCATAGCGCAGCATGAGCGCATTTTGGGCGCTATGCCGCACTTTTGAATCTGGCAAAGCCTTACCCAGTAAGGCGTAGTGGCCATCTGGGCACAAAATCCATGCATCTTTTGTATCCAACAAATAGGCCACGAGCGACTCATCGATGATGCGCTGACGCAGTTCTAGATCCTGCACAGGCCAAGCCACTTCGACGCGGCGCAGCATGTTGCGATTCATGAGATCAGCGCTCGCTAGGTAGAGCTCTTCTTGCTTGCCTGAGCGGAAATAAAACACACGGGAATGTTCTAAGAAGCGGCCAATGATGGAGCGCACGCGAATGTTGTCGGTAAAACCTGCCACTTGCGCAGGCAAGATGCAAGCACCGCGAACAATTAAATCAATCTGAACACCTTGCGAGCCGGCACGGATTAGGGCCTCTGCAAGGGCTTCATCCGTCAAAGCGTTCATTTTGAGCACAATGCGCCCCTTGTGACCTGCGGCGGCAGCGCGTCCTGTAGCCGCAATTAAAGCCAGCAACTTATCGTGCAAATGGAAGGGTGCGACCCATAATTTTTTGAGCTTAGGCAACCTTGTTTGACTGGCCAAGTGAACGAACACCGCTTGCATATCACTGGTCAGATCAGGGTCGGCGGTGAGGTAGCTCATATCGGTGTAGAGCTTGGCCGTACGCGAGTTGTAATTGCCCGTGGATAAATGGCCGTAGCGGCGCAGCACACGTCCTTCTTTCCGCGTAAGAAGTAGCATCTTGCAATGCGTCTTCAAACCAACCACGCCGTACACCACCTGTGCACCAATCGACTCCAAAGCTTCGGCCCAATTGATGTTAGCTTCTTCGTCAAAGCGCGCTTTGAGTTCCACCACCGCCAACACCTCTTTGCCACGCAGTACCGCTTCGCGTAGTAACTCCATCATCTCGGACTCTGCGCCTGTACGGTAAATCGTGAGCCGAATCGACAGTACTGCGGGATCGTTCACGCCTTCACGCAAAAGCGCGAGCACTGCCTCAAAGCTCTCAAACGGTTGGTGAATCAAAATACTCTGCTCTCGCATCTGCGCCAATATGCTGCGTCGCGCATCAAGGCTTTGCGGCCACACAGGCTTGTAAGGCGCAAAGAGCAACTTTTGCTTGGCAACCAGATCAATCAACTGGGTGAAACGACTCAAATTGACGGGGCCGTGTACGGTGTAGAGGGCCTCCTGGGGCAACTCAAACTGAGTGAGCAAAAATTGTGAGAGAAAAGGCGAGCAGCCCGATGAAACTTCTAACCGTACCGCCTGCCCATAATTGCGGTGTTGCAAACTTTGCCGAAGCGCCGTGCGCAGGTCACGCACATCTTCTTCGTCAACCGCGAGTTCAGAATTTCTAGTGATACGAAATTGCGAAAACTCAGAGGGTTCGCGCCCAGGGAAAAGATCCGTCAAATGTGCTCGAATCACGCTAGAGAGCGACACTACGACTTGCCCCTTGCTATCTTTGTGAGCGACCTTGTCGGGCAGCAAAATCAAACGCGGCAATACGCGCGGTACTTTGACAATTGCGATCACGTTTTCGCGACCAAAAGCATCTTTACCTTTGAGCTTGACGATGAAGTTCAGCGACTTATTGGCGACCTGCGGAAACGGGTGCGAAGGATCTAAACCCACGGGCACTAGCAAAGGTTTGACGGCCCGTTCGAAATAATCTTTGACCCAGCGCCGCTGCTGCGTATTGCGCTCGCCATGCGAGAGCACGTGAATACCCTGCCCATCCAAAGCCGGCATGATCTGATCGTTAAAAACTTGGTACTGCTTAGCCACTAAAGCGTGCGCCGCTTTAGACAACGCTTGGAAATGCTGTGCAGCAGGCGAGTCAGGCCTTCCAGATTGTTGGCTAGCAGCATGGTGCTGCTCCATACGCACTTCAAAAAACTCATCTAAATTAGATGACACGATGCATAAAAAGCGAAGCCGCTCCAGCATTGGCACACTCTCGTCTTCAGCCCATGCGAGCACTCGCTCATTAAATTGCAAAATACTGTGGTCGCGGTCGAGTAGCTGGGTGGTCGGTAATGGGTGTGTCATAGACCTCGTAGTTTCTAGTTGCTATGTGACATTTGTGTGACGATGAGCCGACGTATTGGGATGCAAATTTTGGATGAACAAATTAGCCGTCTCAGCCCAGCTATACGTTTGCGCTTGTGCTCTCGCATCCGAGCGTGCCATGTGCAGCGCTTGCACCGCAGCAATAGACAAATCTTCGTGCAGATGCCCACCTAAAGTGAGATGTGTCTGTGAGATCTTGGTGCGCATCACCTCCAGCGGCCCATCAACAGGGTAAGCCGCCACAGGCGTGCCCGAGGCCATGGCTTCTAGTAACACAAGGCCAAAGGTTTCGTGTTTGCTTGGCATCACAAATATGTCTGCAGCGGCGTAAATCTGTGCGAGCTTGTCGCGTGGCAATACGCCCATCCATCGGACAGCTGGATAACGCTGTTTAAGTCCATCTTCAAGCGGCCCTTCCCCACAAATGACTTTGCTGCCGATCCACGGCATTTGCAGAAATGCTTCTGTATTTTTTTCATACGACACACGACCTACACAAAGTGCAATTGGACGCGGCAAGTCAGCAAACTCAGGAAGATTGAGAGGGAAGGCGTGATAAGAAAATAACTGGGTATCAACGCCGTGCGTCCAAAGGGCGGTACGCTTGAAACCCTTACTGGATAAGAGCTGCAGCACGCCTTGCGTTGGCACCATCACCGCCTGAGAAGGTTTATGAAAACGCCGAAACAGTGCATAACCCAAAGACAAAGGAAGCTTAAGTGCCGCGTGAAGCAACTCGGGAAACCGTGTATGAAACGCAGTCGTAAAAACTAGCTTGTGTTTCAAACAGTAGCGCCGCGCTGCCCAGCCGAGTGGTCCTTCAGTTGCGAGGTGGATGCTATCTGGCTCAAAACTGGCGAGTCGCTTTGCAACAGCCTTACCAGCGCCTAGCGCCAGATCAATACCTTTATAGCCTGGACAAGGCGTCGTTTTAAATTGATACGGCTGAATGACTTCTACGTTATGCCCCATTAGTCGCAACTGCTCAACCAAGGCCACCAAAGTCGTCACCACACCGTTAACCTGTGGTGCCCATGTATCTGTGACAAGTGCTATCTTCATGCGCGCGCAAAAACGAGTTCCAGACGTCCATCCACGTGCTCCACCAGCGCAGAGCAACTCTCGACCCAATCACCATCATTGCAGTAAGTGATGCCATCCACCTCACGGATTTCGGCGCGGTGAATATGTCCGCACACCACGGCTTGGTAGCCGCGCTTGGCAGCTTCGTGTGCCACGGCATTTTCAAACTGCGTGATGTAGCTAAGTGCCGACTTCACTTTGTGTTTCAAATAGGCTGACAGCGACCAATAGCGGAGGCCTAGCCTTGCCCGCACACGGTTTAAATGCCGATTAATCTTGAGCGTGAACTCATACATATGGTCGCCCAAATACGCGAGCCATTTGGCGTGCTGCACGACGGCATCGAAGTAATCCCCATGCGTAACCCACATCTTGCGACCGTCTGCCAAGGTGTGAACAGTTTCTTCTAACACTTCTACGCCACCAAAATGATGTTCAACAAAATGCCTTGCAAATTCGTCATGATTGCCTGGCACATAGATCACACGGCAGCCCTTGCGGGCTTTGCGCAGCAGCTTTTGCACCACATCGTTGTGCGCTTGCGGCCAGTACCACTTGCCGCGCAATTGCCAGCCATCGACGATGTCGCCCACTAGGTAGAGGTAATCGCTCTCGTTGTCTTTTAAAAACGTGAGCAGCGCTTTAGCTTGGCAACCTGCTGTCCCAAGGTGCAAATCGGAAATAAAGATCGCTCGGTAGTGCATCCCTTCAATCCAGTTGGAAATGCTTTTTGTAGCGCGGCGACAAGTCACTCATGCGCGCCATCACAGGCAAATCCGCTGAATTGAAATCAGCGTCCCAAGCGGGAGGGCCAAGCACCTTTGTGCCTAAGCGCAGATAGCCCTTTAACATGGCGGGTGGCTCCACATCCAAGGTGTTATTCAGTCGTTCGAGCGGCAACGGAGTGCGCGGTGTGACATGCTCTTGCACTGGGGCAAGGTGCGTTTTAGAGAGCTTTGCCCAAAGGCTAGCGGGCACATCAGCGCCCATGTTCAGCGGAATGCTAGCGCAGCCAATCATGGCGGCAAAATTGTTATGCGCCATAAATTGAAACAGTTCACGCCCCAATGACATGATGACCCCGCCGTGACGAAAATCTTTGTGTACACAGCTGCGGCCTAGCTCGACCATGCTGTCACGTTGACTGCGCAAACGTGTCAAATCAAACTCGGTGTCGGTGTAAAAACAACCGACTCGCTTGGCTTGCACGGGGGTAAGCAAGCGATACGTCCCCATGACTTGCGCGGTATGGAGGTCACGCACAATGAGGTGCTCGCAGTAATCATCAAACATGTCGATGTCGTGTTTGGGATTATCCTGCCTTGTTTTGAGCTTCGCGCCCATCTCGCCTGCAAACACGTCATAACGCAAAGCCTGTGCTTCGCGAACCTCACTCAGATGCCGTGCCCACGTCACGGACAAACCTGCTTTATCTTCTGTTGTTACCGGCTGAAGCAGAGGCCGTGCAGTCCGCGAACGCACCAGATCAGGCTGAGGCCTGGATTTAAAAAAGAAGGATGCTAACGATCCAGCAAAAGGTGCTGTGGGAGATGCAATTTCTAACATTCATAACTCCTTTATTAGATAAATTTAAGTACCAACCACTCCGCCGTCTTTGCGGCGGATGGCGAGCGTTGCAGAGCGTGGCCGTCCAGCCTTTGCACCATCTGGCCACTTACTATTCGCAAGTGGCTTATCAGGGTCAGAGCGCTCACTGGCGGTCTCGCCTGGGTGCTGGATATTGACGAAGACGGTGCGTTGATCGGGCGTGAAGCTAATGCCCGTGAGCTCGCAGCCTGAAGGACCCGTCATAAACCGCTTCGTCTGACCTGTCTGAGGGTCTGCCACCAACATCATGTTGTTCGCCAAATTTTGCAAAGCTCCCTTGTGCATGGCTGAGGTTGACATGTCAGTTTGAATCCACAGTAAGCCGTTTCGATCGAACTGAAGTCCATCAGGGCAGGCGTAGGCATCTCCCGTGATCGTGCCTTGGTGCACAGATTTAGCCGCCTGAGGATCGCCCGCAAGCGCAAAGTGCATCCAGCGAAAACGAAGTGCTGCCGCATCGCTTTGGGCACCGTCGCCCTCTTGCCAACGCAAAATATGCCCCATTTGGTTGTCGGCTCTTGGATTGGCTTCGTTCACTTGATCGGTTGCAATTCGCCCCTCTTGGCCGCGCAATGCGTTATTTGTCAGTGTGACGAATACTTCCTGCGTTTTAGGATGAACCGCAATCCATTCAGGTCTATCCATTTTGGTAGCGCCCACGACATCAGCCGCTTGGCGGCACTTAATGACGACATCAGCCTGATTGGCAAATCCAGCCGATTCTGTCAAGCCGTTTAGTCCTTGTGTGAGCTCAATCCAAGCGCCGAGTCCTTTGTCATTGAACTGTGCAACATACAGCTTACCTGCATCTAAGATATTTTTATTGGCTGCATAGCCACCTTTTTTTATCTTGTCTTCGCTCACAAACTTATAGATGTATTCAAAGCGCTCATCGTCGCCCATATAAACGACAGCTCGACCATCTTGGCTAACCGTGCAGGTTGCACCTTCGTGCTTAAAACGCCCTAGCGCCGTGCGTTTAACAGGGAGGCTTTCAGGGTTGCGCGGATCTACCTCCATCACCCAACCAAAACGATTCGCCTCATTGGGCTCAACCGTGGTGTCAAAGCGTGTATCAAAATTGTGCCATTCGTAGCCCCAGCCTTTGGCTCTAAAGCCATAGCGCTTTTGATCTTCTGTCAGCTTGCCGCCAGCACTGAAATAACCATGAAAATTCTCTTCGCAAGTCAGGTATGTGCCCCACGGGGTTTGTCCCGAAGCGCAGTTATTTAAAGTGCCTAAAACCTTTGTGCCACTGGGATCGTAGCTCGTCTTCATAGCCGCGCTGCCTGCTGCAGGCCCCGATAACGCGACCATGCTGCTGCCTGTAATGCGGCGCGCATAGCGTGATTTTTGAATCACTTGCCAACCATCTGCCTTACGCTCGACCTCAATCACACTGACACCATGCGCCTCTTGGGCTTTGCGCACCTTGATCGCGCTCCAGTTTTTCATGCCGTCGGTATGGAGTAGGCCGTCATCGCTGTACTCGTGATTGATGGCGAGCAAACCTCGATTGCCGTTCTGGCTGAGCGGGAAATACTCCATCCCGTCGTGGTGCATCCCTGCTTGCAAGGCCTGCTCTTGCCACGTGTTGCTCGCGTCCGCTTTGAACGCGGGACTACCCAGCTTGGCACCTATCGGGTCACCCCAGCGGAACAAGACTTGTACGTCGTACTCTGGCGGCACAACAACTTCGTCAATAGTTGAGACAGGTACAGCAGTGAAGCCCAGTAACTCACCTTTGGTTTTCAACACTGGCTCTTTTGCGGCGAACGCAGTAGGGCTTCCAGTCAATAACGCCACGGCAGCCAAGCTGCTACCAATCAATTGACGTTTCGACGAATCAATTTCATTAAGGTAAGGATTACTGGCGGTGTTCACGCCATCCGAATTTTCAAACTTACCTGCATAGCTATCACTCATCACTGCACTCCTTGGTTGTTGGTTAGGGGTAAGTGTGCGAAAAGGATGTGACGATCCTGTGTCGATTTGGTGACGTTTATGTGACGTGAGTGAGTTATTTTTGATTTTGATAATTTATTACAATAATTCTACGATTATTGTATAATTTGTATATGAAAGAAATAGACGCCATTCGCTCCCTCGCTGCTTTAGCGCAAGAAATGCGCCTACGAATCTTCCGTGCGCTGGTCGTGGCTGGTACTGACGGCCTCACGCCCAGCGGTTTAACCGAGCAATTGAATGTTGCAGCCAACACGCTGTCCTTCCACCTCAAAGAGCTCACCCACGCAGGTCTTATCAGCCAAGAGCGCCAAGGGCGCAACCTCATCTACCGTGCATCGTTCGTCAATATGAACGAACTGCTGGGATACCTAACCGACAACTGCTGCCAAGGCACCTCTTGCAGCTAACTCCATCAATATCATGACAAACACCATCAAACCTATCAACGTTCTCTTCCTCTGCACTCACAACTCCGCCCGCAGCATCTTGTCCGAGGCGTTGCTCAACCACTTTGGCACTGGTAAATTCAAAGCGTTTTCTGCAGGTAGTTCACCGCGTGAGAACCAACAGCCCAATCCGCTAGCGATTCAAGTTTTAAATCAAGCGGGCATTGATACGAGTTACTTATCTAGCAAAAGCTGGGATGTGTTCGCTGGCAGTAACGCACCGCACATGGATCTCATCATCACGGTATGCGACAACGCGGCAGGCGAGGTATGTCCTTATTGGCCTGGCAAGCCAGCCACCGCGCACTGGGGTTATGCCGATCCGTCCAATCGCACGGGTACGGATGCCGAACGCTTGGAAGCGTTCACACAAACCATGCACTTGATTGCCAAACGCATTCGTTTATTGATTGCCCTGCCTGCAGAGAAATTAATGCCTGTAGCGCTCTCGCAATCGGCAAAAGAATTGGCATCGCAATGAACGCTCAGCACACCAAGGCGCAAAAAGTCTTTGCCGAATTTTTAGGTACGTTACTTCTACTTTGTACCGTCATTGGCTCGGGCATCATGGCCGAGCGCCTTGCTGGCGGTAATGTCGCTATCGCTTTGCTAGGCAACACGCTGGCTACCGTTTTTATTTTGTACGTGCTGATTGAAACGCTCGGCCCAATTAGTGGTGCGCATTTCAATCCGCTGGTGAGTTTTGTCATGCTTTGGCGCGAATCAAAACCGCAATTGGCGCTTTATGTTGTCGCCCAGCTGGCTGGGGCCATCGCGGGTGCTTGGCTCGCTCATGCCATGTTTGACATGAATATCTTTCAGTTCAGCAGCAAAATCCGCGCAGGATGGGGGCAGTGGATCGCTGAAGGCGTTGCCACGGCAGGTCTCGTTTTTGTGATTTTGCGATCTAGCTACGCGCATGCCAAAGCCAGTGCCTTGGTCGCAAGCTACATTGGCGCGGCGTACTGGTTTACTGCCAGCACGTCATTTGCCAACCCTGCAGCGGTTTTAGGACGAATGATGACGGATTCGTTTTCAGGCATTACGCCGCAAAGCAGCATTTGCTTTGTTTTAGCGCAGGCCGTGGGGGCGTTTATGGGTGTACTTCTTAACCGCTACTTAAGCGCTTATAATGAAAATATCAACTAAAGCAAATAGTTAGCGCTAGTTGATAAGGTGGATACCTAGCGTGATCCTCGCCTCATAAGCCCCAGACCACAGATCTGCCGCGATGAGCAAGAGTTGCGATACACCACACGAAACAAACTTATATACGGAATACTTGTTGGTAGATGCGTTTGAAATGAATGACTCATCTGCCGATTTTTTGCTTTGACGATGCTTTTAAAAACAATCCTCATGGCTCGCGCCCCGCTTGAAACCCGCATCCACTATGGTTTGCGGGCTGCTTTGCATTGATGCAAAGCGCTGGCAATTCGGCAATTCCTCCCCCTGTTTGATTCGTGTTGGTTCTGGTGTTCTTGTGTATTTTTGAAGAACTTTAAGGAACAAACATGAAACGCATGTTAATTAACGCCACTCAGGCGGAAGAGCGCCGTTTAGGCATCGTCGATGGTCAAAAGCTACTCGACTACGAAATCGAAATCGAAGGGCGCGAACAGCGCAAGGGCAACATCTACAAGGCTGTCGTGACCCGCGTCGAGCCGTCGCTAGAGGCTTGTTTCGTCGATTACGGTGAAGAGCGTCACGGCTTTTTGCCATTCAAAGAAATCTCTAAGCAGTATTTCCAATCCGACGTTCCCGCGTCACAAGCGCGCATTCAAGACGTGATTAAAGAGGGACAAAGCATCCTCGTTCAGGTCGAAAAAGAAGAGCGTGGCAATAAAGGTGCAGCACTGACGAGCTTCGTCTCGCTGGCTGGTCGTTACGTTGTTTTGATGCCGAACAATCCACGCGGCGGCGGTGTATCGCGCCGTATTGAAGGCGAATCTCGCGCCGAATTGAAAGATGCGCTCGATCAGCTGGAATATCCAAAAGGCATGAGCATCATTGCCCGCACGGCTGGCATTGGCCGTTCGGCTGAAGAGCTGCAGTGGGATTTGAACTATTTACTGAAATTGTGGGCAGCCGTTGACGGCGCCGCAGGTACATCTGGTGCATTCTTGATTTATCAAGAATCGTCACTGGTTATTCGTGCGATTCGTGACTATTTCAACTCCGACATTGGCGACATCTTGATCGACACCGACGACGTGTACGAACAAGCGCGTCAGTTTATGGCGCACGTGATGCCTGAGCACGAAGCCAAGGTCAAGCGTTATCGCGACGACACGCCGCTGTTCTCGCGTTTCCAAATCGAACACCAAATCGAAACCGCGTATGCCCGCACGGTGCAGTTGCCTAGCGGCGGCGCGATTGTGATTGACCACACCGAAGCCTTGGTATCTGTGGACGTGAACTCGGCGCGTTCGATTCGCGGTGGCGACATCGAAGAGACTGCTACTCGTACCAACTTAGAAGCGGCTGACGAAGTCGCTCGCCAAATGCGCTTGCGCGATTTGGGCGGCCTCATCGTGATTGACTTTATCGACATGGAAGAGTCCAAAAATCGCCGCGAAGTAGAAAACCGCCTGCGCGATGCCCTACGCCAAGACCGCGCCCGCGTGCAGTTCGGCACGATTAGCAAATTTGGTTTGATGGAAATGAGCCGTCAACGCCTCCGTCCTGCCCTCTCAGAAGGCGCCTCGATTCCTTGCCCACGCTGCGGCGGTGCAGGCCACATCCGCGATACCGAAAGCTCGGCGCTGCAAATTTTGCGCATCATCCAAGAAGAAGCCATGAAAGAAGGCACAGCCGCCGTGCGCGTGCAAGTACCTGTGGAAGCGGCCTCTTATTTGCTTAACGAAAAACGCAACGAAATCAGCAAGATTGAACTGCGTCAACGTATCAGCGTGCTGCTCATCCCTAACAAAACGCTGGAGACGCCCAACTACAAGTTAGAGCGTTTGAAGCACGATGACCCACGTTTAGACAACATCGAAGCCAGCTATAAATTGGCCGAAGAGTTTGAAGATCCAAGCAGCGGTGCGCACCGTTCGCAAGAGCCGACCAACAAGCAAACGCCCATCATCAAAGGCGTTTTGCCTGATGCGCCAGCACCTGCGCATATAGAGCCAGCACCGCGTGCAGCAGCCCCGCAGGCCAAGCCAGCTATGACTTCTGAGCCAAAAGCATCATCTGGTGGCGGTTTATTGGGTTGGATCAAAGGTCTGTTCGGCAGCAAGCCAGCGCCTGAAGTCAAGGTAGAAGAGACACCATCGAACGTTGGACGCGGTGGTTCGCGAGAGCGCAGCGAACGAAATGAACGCGGTGGCCGCAATCGCAGTGACCGCAACGAGCGCGGAGGTCGCGGCCGTAATGACCGCGGCGGTGATCGTGCCGAACGCGCCCCACGCGAAGATGGCAAACCATCCGAGCCGCGTGAGCCTAGAGGAGATCGCCCTCCGCGTGAGCCTAGAGCCGATCGCGCACCGCGCGAACCGCGTCCAGAGGGACAAGAACAACGTCCACCGCGTGAACCGCGCGCTCCTCGCGAGCCACGTCCAGAAGGCCTAGAGGCACGCGAACCACGTCCACCGCGTGAGCCCCGCGCCCCGCGTCCTGATCGTCCAGACTTGCGCCAGCCACGCGAAGGCGATGCGCCATCGCCAACAGAAGCTCCACAAGCTTTGATGGATGGACAAGCACCTATTGACAGCCAAGAGCAGCAAGCCACGCGTGAGCAGCGCGAGCCACGTGAACGCCGCAGTCGTGACCGTTATGGTCGTGACCGTAGAAGTGAACGCGGTGCAGAAGGCACTGATGAGTCTGCAAGCCAAGACCAGCAAGGCTTGCAAGCCACTCCTGCTGTCGATGCGCCAGTAGCTGCACCAGCCCCTGTTCACGTCGCAGCAGCGCCTGTTGTTGCTGTACCTGCTGGTTTGCCTAAAGTGCAAGCCTATGCATTGCCAGTAGCCGACATGACGCAAGTAGCGGAGAGCTCAGGTCTTCAATGGATTGGCTCAGACGCTGCCAAAATTGCGGCTGTCCAAGCGCAAATTGCGGCAGAACCGAAGCCTGTGCATGTGCCACGTGAGCGTCCGCCAGTGGTTGAAATCAAAAGCGAGCCCCTCGTCATGGTGGAGACTAAGCGCGACCTTGGCGAGATGAAACTCCCGTTTCAATCGTAACGAAGAACCCCTTTGTCAGCTCGCACTGACATTTCCCCTATTTCATAGGGGCAAACAAAAAGCCAGCATTTCAAAATTGCTGGCTTTTTTGTTCTCCCCTGTGCAACAGGGGGGATGTCACGCAGTGACAGGGGGGTGGTATTTACGGCAACAAAATCGTCGTTCCCGTCGTTTTGCGAGCTTCCAAATCACGATGCGCTTGCTGCACATCCGCCAGTGCGTAACGCTGCTCGATTGGGATGGTGATAGCGCCGCTAGCCACCATGCCAAACACAGCATCCGCCATGGCCTGCGCCGATTCGCGTGTTGCTAAGTGCGTAAACACTGTTGGGCGTGTGATGTGTAGCGAGCCCTTTGCACCCAAAATGCCGATATTGACGGGCGGCACGTTGCCCGATGCATTGCCGTAACTTGCCAAGAGGCCAAATGGGGAGAGGCAATCGAGCGACTTATCGAACGTATCTTTACCCACAGAGTCGTAGACGGCTCTTACACCCTTGCCACCCGTGATTTCTTTCACTCGCGCAAGGAAGTCTTCTGTTGAGTAGTTAATAGTTTGTGCTGCGCCGTACTGTTTAGCAAGTGCACATTTGGCATCTGATCCCGCCGTACCAATCAGGTTGAGTCCAAGGTTGCGCGCCATCTGACAAGCTATCAAACCCACGCCACCAGCGGCTGCATGGAAGAGCACGTAGTCACCCTTGTGCAGGCCGCCTTGTGGCAATGTCTTGTGGAGCAAGTAGTACGCCGTAAAGCCTTTCAGCATCATGGCTGCGCCCGTTTCAAACGAAATGCTGTCAGGCAATTTGCACACCGTCTTGGCGGGCATCACTCGCACTTCGCAATAACTGCCGGGTGGCTGGCTGACGTAGGCGGCGCGGTCGCCCGCTTTGAGGTGCGTCACGCCCTCGCCCACGGCCTCAACAATGCCTGCGCCTTCCATCCCGAGGCGCAGCGGCAGCGGCAGCGCGTACACGCCAGCGCGCTGGTACACGTCGATGTAATTCAGACCAATCGCGTGATGACGAATACGGATTTCGCCTGCACCTGGATTGCCCACCTCGACATCGACCAATTGCATTTGCTCGGCGCCGCCAGTGGCATTAATTAAAACTGCTTTAGACATTTTTTTCCTTTAGAAGTGGTATCCCCTCTCCCCTTGTGGGAGAGGGTTAGGGAGAGGGGGGCGTTTTAACGCTTCCGAATTTTGTCACAAGCCAGACCCCGCCAACGACCAGCAAAGTCCCCACTATGACCCAAGCAGTGAGTGGCTCGTTCAGCAACACAACGCCCATGACCAGTGTCGCAATCGGGCCAATCATGCTGATTTGCGACGTGAGCGCAGCCCCAATGCGTTCTACCGCCATCATCACCAGCAGCACAGGCAAAACGGTACAGGCCGTCGCGTTCAAAAGCGATAGCCAAAGCACTGCAGGCGCAGTTTGCAACGCCATATCGATTGGGCGCAGGATCAAAAACTGCGCAATACACATGACGCAGGCCATGCTGGTAGCGATGCTGGCTAGCCTAATCGCACCAAGGCGTTTGACCAGCTCGCCGCTATAAAGCAAATAAATAGCATACGAAAACGCGGAAGCCAATACTAGCGTGGCTCCCAGCCAGATATCGCCCGCTAGGCCAATACCCGCTTGGCCTACAGAATTTCTACCCGCACCAGTCAGCCAAATTTCATGTCCAAATACAAGCGCAATGCCCGAGTAGCTAATCGCCATCGCAATCACTTGCCAAACCGTGATGCGCTTGCCTAAAACAAAAAATCCAATCAAAAGCACAAGCGTCGGATTTAAGTACATGATCAGCCGCCCCAAACTCGCCGTAATGTATTGCAAGCCCGAAAAATCTAAAAAACTGCCAATGTAGTAACCCACAAAAGCTAAAACAAGCAAATTGAGCCAATCCTTTGCTGCAAGCGCTTCTTTGCCACGCGATGTGAGCAACCCAATCACCACGAAGAATGGCAGCGCAAACAGCATCCGAAACATGAGCAGCGTCACGGCATCCACCCCGTGCTGGTAAGCTAATTTGATGATGATCGATTTACCGCTAAAGGCAATCGCACCAATGATGGCGCAGACGACACCCGTGCGGTAGTGAGAGGAATGAGTCATTTTTTGATTTTCACCTAGTTATCCTAGCTTCAGGGTTTCTACCGATGAATGATTGTTTGTGATTTGTCATAATTACGTAAAATTACAAATAATCATGCGACAACACCCTTCCTCCATGCACGACGATGTCGCCACGCAATTGCGTGATCGCATCTTCTCCGGCGAGCTCATCCCAGGCTCCTTTTTGGATGAGGCTTTGCTCTGCGAGCAGCTGGGTATTTCTCGCACCCCCCTGCGCGAAGCCTTGAAGGTATTGGCCTCCGAGAGCTTGGTGCGTCACGAGCCGCGGCGTGGCTCGTTTGTGAGCGAAGTCACCGATGCCGATTTGGAAGAGATTTTTCCTGTCATTGCGCTGCTGGAGGGACGCTCGGCATTTGAAGCGGCGCAAAAAGCAACAGAAGCCGACATCGTGGTGCTAGAAGAGTTACACGAGCGCTTGCAGTATCAAGCGGCGCAGGGCGACATCACGGCTTACTACGCTACCAATTACGCCATCCACGAGGCGTTGATTACCTTGGCAGATAACCATTGGCTTGCGCAAGTCACCGATGGTCTGCGCAAGATTTTGAAACTAGCTCGTCGGCAAGGCCTGCAAGCACCGCAGCGCATGGCCAGTAGCCTGCGGGAGCATTTGGCCATCTTTGCTGCGATTAAAGCACGCGACAGCGCAGGGGCAGAAGCTGCGATGAAAACCCACTTGCTGCGTCAACTCGAGGTGCTACGAGCCCTCCCCAAGGTGAAAATATGATTGAAATCTCTAAAAAATCTTGGATCGGCAGATTACTCAAAGTGTCGCAATCGCGCCAGTTGTTTGCCGACCTGCAAGCTATTGTGGAGCCCAGCATCAGCCAAACCGAAGCGGGGCTGCGTGCCGTCAAACTCATTGATTGGTATGCCGCTGCGCCTGAGGCACACCGCGTCGAGCTGTGCTTACTGATATCAGAGAAATTTGCTCCCGACATTGAGCGCCTGCGCGTAGCCAAAGAGCACTACGAGCAAAACATTGATACGTCCGAGAAAGGCATGGCAGAAATAAAACTGAGGCGCGCCCTTGTCTCACCGCGCCGCCGCTTGCTGCAAAGCTTTGCCGCGCACCCACTAGGTATTCGCTTCTTGATTGATCTACGCGCCGAACTGCTTGGCTGGCTGGCACACGAACCACGGCTGCGCACTCTAGACGCAGAGCTTGAGGCGCTGTTTACGGCGTGGTTTGATGTGGCGTTTTTAGAGCTTAAGCGCATTTCTTGGGATTCACCTGCATCGCTTCTCGAGAAGCTCATCAAATACGAAGCCGTACATGACATTAAGAGTTGGGATGATCTTAAAAATCGCCTCGATGCGGATCGCCGCTGCTACGGATTTTTTCATCCTCGGTTGCCAAACGAGCCTCTCATTTTTGTGGAGGTCGCGTTCGCCAATAAATTTGACGACCATGTGGCAATGGGCATGGAAGCCTTACTGGATGTGGCCGCAGCGCCGACTGACTTATCCAAAGTCAGCACCGCCATCTTCTACTCCATCAGCAATACGCAATCGGGGCTAAAGGGTGTGAGCTTTGGTGACTCGCTCATTAAGCTGGTTGTCGAAACCTTAAAAGCCGAATACCCACAGCTCAAAACATTTACCACGCTCTCGCCCATCCCAGGTCTCGCGCAGTGGCTAAAGGGAGAAGACGAAGCCTTGGCATCTGCCTTACATACCTTATCCATTAAGGCTTTGAGCGAACGCGATGTTCTGCAAAAACGTCTACAACAACGCCTGCAAAGCGCAGCTGCAAAATACCTTGCACGTGGTCTTGCTGACAAACGACCTATCGATCCAGTCGCTAGATTTCATCTCAGCAACGGTGCTAGGGTTGAGCGCTTGAACTGGGCGGCAGATCTGTCGAAGAGAGGGCTAGAGCAGTCGTTTGGGCTGATGGTGAATTACCTTTACGATCTAAAATCACTTGCAAAAAACCGTGAGTTATTAGCCAAGGGGCGCATTACCGCATCGAAAGATGTCACGCGTTGGTTATAAGGTTGGTTATAAAAATTTAAACTTAAAAATAGGAGTCTTTATGTTTCATTCCCTCACACTCGCCGCAGCGATTGCTCTACTCAGCACAACTGGCGTAGCGATTGCGCAAAGCTGGCCTTCAAAGCCAGTCACACTGGTTGTCCCCTTCCCTCCTGGCGGCGGCACAGATGCATTTGCAAGGCCAATTTCTGCTCAATTTGCCAAAAACACCGGTAGGCAGCTTATTGTGGAAAACCGCGGAGGAGCTGGCGGCACTGTCGGCGCATCGATTGCCGCAAAAGCCGCGCCTGACGGCTACACCCTCTTTATGGGTGCGGTGCATCACACGATTGCGCCTAGCATGTACCCGAAATTAGATTACGACCTAGAGAAGGACTTTATTCCTTTGGCTTTGGTCGCAGTTGTGCCGCAAGTGGTGGTGGTCAACCCAAAAAATGTGCCTGCAGCCAATGTGAAAGAACTTCTAGAGTTTTTGCGTAAGAACCCAGCCAAATTAAATTACGGTTCTGCTGGTACTGGAACGTCGCACCACTTGGCGGGTGAACTCTTCAAGCTGCAAAGCAAGACTTATATCACTCACATCCCCTACACAGGTGCAGGGCCTTCCTTGCGTGATTTGGTGGGCGGCCAAGTCGACATGATGTTTGATGGCCTCGGTTCAAGTGCGGCGCACATCAAAGGCGGACGTATCAAGGCGCTCATGGTGTCGGGTGATAAACGCAACCCAGCCTTTCCAGATGTTCCAAGCGCTAAAGAATCAGGGATGCCAGACTACACGGTCACCACTTGGTATGGCATTTGGGCCCCCAAAGGAACACCTGTCGCCGTACAGACTGCAGCCGTTGCAGAGATCAAAAAAGCCGTTGAATCACCAGAACTAAAAGCCATTTGGGCAACCCAAGGCGCTGAGTCAAGCCCGTTTACACAAGCACAATTTGGCAGCTTCATCAACGCCGAAATCAAGCGCTGGAACACAGTGGTCAAGGCTTCTGGTGCTAAGCTGGATTAAAAAATGACGACGAATGCGAACTTGTATGCGGCACTCAGAGCCAATTTTCCGAAAGATTTAGATACGACGGCAGTTGAGACTGACAGCGGTCTTTTCTATTCATGGCGCGACCTAGAGCGCGGCAGCGCCATGATGGCGAACTTGCTCTTGTCGCTCGATTTGCCTGCTGGCGCACGCGTCGCCGTCCAGGTCGAAAAGTCTGTCGAGGCTTGCATGCTCTACCTTGCTACGCTGCGTGCGGGTTTGGTGTTTTTGCCGCTCAACACTGCGTACCAAAGCGCTGAGATCGAATACTTTGTTGGCAATGCCGAGCCGTCCGTGGTGGTGTGCTCTTCCAAGAACTTTGGCTGGGTATCCAAGATTGCATTCAAGGCTGGCACGCAAAACGTATTCACGCTGGACGATGACCGTACTGGCTCGCTCCTAGAACGCGCCGCGCTTGCATCCGATGCGTATGTAGTGGCCGAAAGTCACGAGGAGGATCTCGCCGCAATCTTGTACACCAGCGGCACTACAGGGCGCAGCAAAGGCGCGATGCTCTCGCATGGCAATATGCTCAGCAACGCCGAAACGCTCAAAAAATACTGGGGTTGGAAACCGAATGATGTGCTCATCCACGCCTTGCCGATCTTCCATGTACACGGCTTGTTTGTTGCGATTCACGGTGCGCTGATTAACGGCAGCAAGATGATTTGGTTATCGAAATTCGATCCCAAACTCGTGCTCGAAAAAATGAAGATCGCGACCGTATTCATGGGCGTTCCGACGCTGTACACACGTCTTTTGGGCGAAGCTGGACTCACTCCTACAGCTTGCAACAACATGCGGCTCTTTGTGGCAGGCTCTGCGCCGTTACTCAAAGAAACTTTTGACGATTGGAAAACCCGCACGGGCCACACCATCCTAGAGCGCTATGGCATGAGCGAGACGGCGATGCTGACATCCAACCCGTACAAAGCGGATGCACGCTATAAAAATCAAAACGAGCGCCGCGCGGCAACAGTAGGCTTCCCCTTGCCAGACGTGACTTTGCGCGCGTGCGGTGAAGGTGACAAACCTCTTGCTACCAATGAAATTGGCGGACTGCAAGTCAAAGGCCCGAACGTGTTCCAAGGCTATTGGCGCATGCCCGAAAAGACCGCTGAAGAATTTACCAAAGACGGATTTTTCCGAACGGGTGATGTCGGCAAGATCGACGAGCGCGGTTACATACACATCGTTGGACGCAGCAAAGACCTCATCATCAGCGGCGGCTACAACGTCTATCCCGCAGAGATTGAAGGCTACATCAACGATATGGCAGGCGTGGCCGAAAGCGCCTTAATCGGCGTGCCGCATCCTGACTTTGGCGAGGTGGGCGTGGCGGTGGTGATTGCTAAACCGAATGCCAAGTTAGATGACGCGGCGATTTTGGCAAGTCTCAAATCCAGCCTTGCCAATTTCAAAATCCCTAAGCGCTGTTTTGTGGTGAGCGAGCTACCGCGTAACACCATGGGTAAGGTGCAAAAGAATTTGCTTAGGGAACAATACAAAGCCTTATTTGAAAAGGCTTAATGAAAACACTATTGGCTGCACTTGCCATCGCTCTTTTAAGTGCCTGTGTCTATGTGCCACGTACAACCGAAGTCTATGACTCAGGCTGCCGCATCCAGTCGAAACAAATGACACTAGAGCCTGTGCAAATCGCCCACTTAGGGCAATGCGTGGGGAGTGGCTGCGGCGCCCTACTAGTTGTGGTTGGTGCAACAGCAGCAGCCAGCGCTGTGGTTTCGGGCAGCATCGTTGTGGCAGGCAACGTGGCCTATTGGCTTGAAAAGCAAGGGCGCTGCGTGCGGGAGTAGATTAAACCCTGTATATAAAGCAAGAGCCACACAAGGCAGCTCTCGAAATGAGTGACGAAGCTCTAGATCTTCCGCTCAATCTGCAAATAAGTCACATTGCCAAACGGGTCTTTAAATTGCTTGATATTCAGATCAAGTTCAGCCCCTCAATATGCGAAAAATGCGCATCCAAAGTTAATAGTACTGCGCGTTGCTCCAACGTAATCGCGGCAATCCAAATATCGTTTGTTGGAATAGGTTTACCTTTGCGTTTAAGTTCTGCTACCAGCTCAGCGTAAATATTAGTGGTCGCCTCTGATACTTTGGCCACATAGACAAAATCGGAGGCCAAAAATTCACTGAGATTTTGTTGGTTCTCTGCTATTTTTGAACCCCCTAGAAAACCCGCACGCAGCTCACCCAGCACAACCACGGGTACAACCACGCGTTCGTATTGAGTTATTTTTTTAACAACAGATTTATCGCCACGACGCAAAGCGCTATAGATATTGGTATCTATGCATAGCGCCTGTATCACTTCCACATCTCTTCATCAATTTGGTCAAACATCGCAGTCGCAGCCTTGAACTCTTTTGCGTCTGCAGCTGTCCATCCGCCTGCAAACTTAGCCAAATCGTTTTTAGCTTGATTGGTCGATGAAGTCGTTTTTTTGCTCACTGCCTGCTCAAGCAAAGTTTTAACTAAGCGGTTCACGCTCCATTGCAATTTTTCGGCTTCAACTTTTAAAGTTTCAACCAAACTTGGCTCTAGGTTTCTAATCAGAATCGCTGTCATATTGTGTACCTCCACAACAGGAATGATATCACGATATCAAAAACTTAGCTTGTTGCTTTTTCCGCTTCCATCTCGGCAAACACTTCCCGAGCCAGCTTGAACGACTCCACCGCCGCAGGTGCGCCCACATACACGCCGCACTGCAAAAAGATTTCAACCATTTCCTCTTTTGTCACGCCGTTATTGATCGCACCTTTGAGGTGAATTTTCAGTTCGTGCGGGCGGTTGCTAGCAATCAAGATGCCCAGATTCAACATGCTGCGCGTCTTCAGGTCTAAGCCTGGTCGTGTCCACACATTGCCCCATGCGTGCTCGGTCACGAACTGCTGTAGCGGCTCGGTAAACGCATTCATATTCGCCATGGCGCCGTTGACATAAGCTTCACCCAGTACTTTTTTGCGTACTGCTAGACCTGTCTTGTAGGCTTCGTTTTCGTTCATGATGACTCCTTGAATTGGTTGATTGACTGGTTAATATAGCTTCTAAGATGAACTTCACCTACAACGGCCAACCCTCACGCGTCATTTTTGGCGCGGGTAGCTTGCAACATTTAGCGCGCGAGATTGACCTCTTAGGTGCCAAGCGTGCACTGGTTTTATCCACGCCCGAGCAGCGTGCGTCTGCTGAAATGATTGCCGACTTGCTAGGCAATAAAGCCGCTGGTGTGTTTGACCGTGCCGTGATGCACGTGCCCATAGAAACTGCCCGCGAGGCACGCCAGATGGCGCTTGCGCTAGGTGCAGATTGCGCCATCGCCATTGGCGGCGGCTCGACCACAGGGCTTGGCAAAGCGATTGCGCTCGACTCAGGACTGCCCATCCTCGCCATCCCCACCACCTACGCAGGCTCGGAGATGACACCTATTTACGGCATCACCGAAGGCGGCCTCAAGAAGACTGGCAAAGATGCGCGTGTGCTACCGCGCACCACCATTTACGACCCCGACCTGAGCATGAGCTTGCCAATAGGACTCTCCGTCACCAGCGGCATCAACGCCATCGCCCATGCTGCTGAAGGGCTGTACGCCGTAGACAGCAACCCCATCATGGACTTGATGGCGTGCGAGGGCATCGCGGCATTGGCAAGGGCACTGCCCGTCATTTATAAAAATGCAAACGATAAAACTGCAAGAGCCGACGCGCTATATGGCGCGTGGCTTTGCGGCACGGTGCTAGGCAACGTCGGCATGGCGCTGCACCACAAGCTGTGCCACACATTGGGGGGCAGCTTCAACTTGCCACACGCCGAAGTCCACACCATCGTGCTACCTCACGCGCTGGCGTACAACCAAGCGGCTGCGCCAGAGGCCATGCAAAAAATCGCCAAAGCACTAGGCGTGAATGAGTCAAATAACACCCCTGCCGCGCAAGCCACATGGGACTTGGCCTACAGCAACGGTGCGCCCACAAGCCTTGCTGCAATTGGCTTGCAAGAGAGCGACTTAGATAAAGCCTGCGATATAGCGATGCAAAACCAATACGCGAATCCAAGGCCTCTGGAGCGAGTAGCGCTCAGGGCCTTGTTTCAGGATGCGTTTGAGGGTGTGAGGCCGAGGTAATATAGAGCTTAATGCTGCTTGGCTGTAGCATATAGCCTCTTACGATAAAATCTTATGCAACGATCTAAATTGGAAATCGCATCTTGGATTGCGGGCATTTTTAGTGCGGTATTCGCCATCTATGTATACGCTACTTCTCAGTTGTCAGCGCAACAAGAACAAAAGTCCTTAGCTGCTGCATTACAAACCACACCGACTCATTTTCAAAATACTGATGGCGCTGAATTTCCAAAAGAATCAAAATCTCAGCTATCAGAAGTCATAGTTGTTGAAAGAGCGAAATCTCAGCTATCAGAAGCCATAGCCGCTGCAAAAGCGATCAGTTCTTGGCAGGCACGCGATGAGGCCTTAGAAAAAATTGCCTATGTAGCTATCAAACAGAAAGAGTTTGAAATTGCAGTCGATGTGGCAGGTGCGATGACTAGTTTGCAACTACGCGATAAAGTGCTCGGACATGCAAGCTGCTACGCATTGTCATATAGGAATATAAAAATTGCTCAAGTAGCGGCTGGGAGAATATACGACTGGCGCAGAAGAGATGACACTCTAAGAATGATTGCTTCGGAACTTACGATAAAGCAAGGTGAGGGTTCAAACGATGGCTCATGCCAAACACTCTAAGCTTTTGCAAAAAAATTGGCACATGATAAATGTCAGTTGATAAAACCCAATCCCTCCGCACCCTCATAACCAATCAGCCCCTCGCCGCACTGGGCGCAGTGCAAGGCGGTGAGCCGTTTGTGTCGATGGTGCCTTTTGCAGTTGAGCCGAACGGCGGCAAGCTCATCATCCATGTGAGCACACTCGCCGCGCACACCAAGCACATGCTGGAAAACACTCGCGTGAGTTTGATGGTGATGGCAGCGCCCTCGCCTGATGTGTCCGCGCAAGCCACGCCGCGTGTGACGATTCAAGGTGTGGCTACGCAGTTGGATAAAGCTAGCGCTGAATATGAAGAAGCAAAAGCGGTGTACGTAGAGCGCTTCCCGCAAAGCCTTGATCTATTTAGTTTTGCGGATTTTTCGCTGTTTTCGATTGCGCCTACCTCGGCGCGATTTGTGGCTGGTTTTGCACAGGCGATGACGCTCCGTGCAGAGGAATTACGCGCTGCATTATCTATATAATATGCATGATTTTATAAATTCGTATGCATGACAGGAGCATCCCATGAGAACCACTTTAGATTTACCCCAAGCTTTGATTGAAGAAGCCATGCGCCTCACCAACATCGTCACAAAGACAGATGTCATTAAGGCCGCGCTGCAAAACTTGATTCAAAAAGAAAAGATCACTGGGCTTAAAAAATACCGTGGCAAACTTGATTTAGAAATCGATCTTGATACTTTAAGAAGCCGCTAAATGAGCAAGGTATTGGTTGATTCCTCGATTTGGATTGCTTATTTCAAAACGGGGAAATATGCCAAAGCGTTGGAAGACTTGATGGATGCCAATCACATCTGTGTCAATGACGTGATACTTGCTGAGCTATGCCCATCGATCCTTCATAAAAAAGAACGTGATCTCAATAAGCTGCTACTCAGTATTCACAATGCGCCTCTCAACATTGATTGGCGACGCATTATTTCAATGCAAACGCTCAACCTTCGCAATGGCTTAAACAAGGTGGGTATTCCAGATTTGGTGATTGCGCAAAACATCGCTGACAACCGCCTCATGCTGTTTAGCGAGGATAAACATTTTCAAGCGATGAGTTCTCTGCATGGTTTTAATCTGTACGAGCCCACCACCTTTTAGATCCTGCTATCGGATCACTCTAGCTCAATACCAATTTCTTTAATCAGTTTCGACCACCGAGTAAGGTCACTTGACATCAGTTGACCCAGCGCTTCTGGGGTTGATAAGCTCACTTCTACACCTGCATCAAACAACGCCTTTTGCGACTCTGGTGCGGTCATGATTTTGGCCACTTCGCTGTTTAGTCTATTGACGATTGCTGGTGGCGTGCCCGCAGGCGCTAGTAAGCCCAGCCAAACGGAAGCATCGTAGCCAGCGACGCCCGCCTCTTGCATGGTAGGCACATCGGGAAGTTGAGGAGCCCGTTTGGCACTGCTCACAGCCAGCGCGCGTAGCTTGCCTGTGGGTACATGCACCAGCGCGTTGGGGACGCCAGCAAAGCTGCTCTCCACCACGCCCGCCACCAAGTCGGTTGCCGCTAAATTGCTGCCGCGATACGGCACATGCTTCAGCGGCGCTTGCGTCATCGACGCAAACAAACCACCAATTAAATGCTGGGCACTGCCATTGCCAGAGGAGGCATAGTGAATCATGCCAGGCTTGGATTTAGCTAATGCCACAAACTCTTGCACGTTTTTAGCAGGCACTTTGGGATTAACCAAAAGCACATACGGCGAATCCACTAGTTTAGAAATAGGCGCAAAGCTTTTGATGGGGTCGTAAGGAATTTTTTTATAAATCGAAGGGCTAATCACATGTGTGGACGAAACAATCACCAAGGTATAACCATCGGCGGGAGATTTGGCGACAGACTCGGTCCCGATGATGGAGCCTGCACCCGGTTTGTTTTCAATCACAAACGACTGCCCCATCGAAACCGTTAGTTTTTGCGCCAAGATTCGCGCGGTCACATCAGTAAAGCCGCCTGGCCCAAAAGGCACAACGATTTTGACGGGTCTGCTTGGATAATTGCCCGCCGCATTCTGTGCAAAAACGCCAGTGCTTAGGCAAGCGCAAAGCGCGATCAGGGTGAGGCTTTTCATAGTATTGATCCTTGGTTATCCTAGGCTAGCCCTTATAAAAAGGCTCTCGCATTTGAAAAAATCCATGCAAAATTTCATAAACCATCAGGTAGTTTTTTTGCTGAAAACTGGCATGAGAAATACCGCGCATCACATTGAACTGCTTGTTCATGTTGGGCAATAAAACATAAAACTTGATGAGGTCATCTAGGCTTGCAATACCATCGTATTCACCGCGCAAAATGAGGGTTTCGGCTTCTATTTTTGTCGGATCAATCAGCGGAAGCTTTGAGCACATATCGACATACGTGCCAGTGGGCATGGAGTCATCCAAAGTCAAAATCGCATCGGCAAACGCTTCTTTGGTGGCTTCGTCAGCGCAGTCGCCGTGATCGCGGTTAAAGATGCTATGCACAAAAGGACGGTCGATCGGGCGACGATTTTTAGCTAAGAACTCAGGTAGTTTCTTTTTCCGCTCAGCCAAGGTTGGACTGCCTTCCCCTGTCCAGACGAAAGCATCCAACACAATTTTGGCAACTCGCTCTGGATGGCGCTGTGCAAATAGCGCTGCCTTGAGTGCCCCTGATGAAATACCGTACATGAGCAATTTTTTAGCGCCCGTTTGCTGCATGATGTACTGGCTGCCTGCGGCTAAATCGTCAGCGCCGTTACTGATGTCGCTATTGATGGCACGCGCCTTGTTAGAGCGGCCATAACCCTCGTTGTCCATCGTCCAAGCATCAAAACCACGCGCGGTAAACCAGTCCATCACCGACGAGTGAGGGCGGCCTGGAACGGATAGATCAAACGTCGGCTGAGATGCCATTGACGAGCCGTGCACAAAAAAGATCACCCCCGCGTATGGCACTTGCGTCGATGCCTTTTTCTCCCACATAAACAAAGGGATTTCTTCCTTCGTTTGCGCTGTGCGGCTAATCCAATGCTCGACTCCACCTGTCCAAACTACCTTTGTCATTCCAGCTGCTCCTTCAATAAAAAATCAATATTTAAAACTTAACCGTCTCGCCCTCTTTGGGCGCAATGATTTTGATGTCACCCATGCCGCCACCAGCCTTCATGGCTTCTTCAAACTGAGCCAGCGTGCCTTTGGCAATGGGGTTGGAGTTGTAATGAATCGGCATCACCATCTTGGGTTTGATCCAAGTTTTGATGGCATAGGCGGCCTCTACCGGACCCATCGTGAAGTTGCCTCCAATCGGGATGAGTACAAGATCAGGCTTGTAATACTCGGCAATGAACTTCATATCGCCAAAGAGTCCCGTATCTCCCATATGCCAAATTTTGAAGCCGTTTTCTAATTGGAAGATGTAGCCCACTGCCTCACCAGCGGGATGCGATTCGTTTTTATCGGTTGCAGGATTTTTCCAAACGTAGAGCGACGAGTGCTCTGCCGCCACAGCCGTTACTTTGACATTTGGAACGGGTGTCACGTCACCTGATTTGTTGAACCGCGATGCCAAGTTGGCGGGCACGACGCCCAGCGTAATCAACGACATCATCATGTCGGCTGGACCGTGCATCATGACATTGTTCATCTTGGCAATCGCGGGGGCATCGCCAATGTGATCGCCGTGCGCGTGGGTCACAAAAACGGCATCAACCTTGCCGAGCTTCGAGAGATCCGCCTTGAGCTCAGCAGGCGCTTTGGGGCCGCCCGTAATCCACGGATCAATGATGATATTTTTGCCGCCTGGTGTGGTGAGCTTGAATGCGGCTTGACCTAGCCATTGCAATTGGGTTTGCCCAGAGCTTTGTGCCAAGCCATAACCAGCAAGGCTTGCCAGCACGGCAGCGCCAGCCAGCGTGCTAATGGTTTTGATAAAGTGTTTACGCTGCATCATGTTTCTCCTTGTGTTTGGATGGAGTCACCATTTTTACTGTCGCCTAGGCGCTTGGCATTAGGGTTTACTGGGTGATAAGGCGCGTTGGCGACAATCAGATTACTGCCACAATTCAACCCTATTGCTTAGTCCATTTATTTATGCGCAACCTCAATCAAAACACCATCACACAGGCTGTGCTAGAGCGCATAGCCGATACGCCAAATCCACGCATCAAAGAAATTGTGACCTCGTTAGTCACGCATCTTCACGACTTTGCGCGCGACGTAAAACTGACTGAAGACGAATGGATGCAAGGCATTCAATTCCTCACCAAGACAGGGCAAATGTGCAACGAGAAACGGCAAGAATTTATTTTGCTGTCTGATGTGCTTGGCTTATCGATGCTAACCATTGCACTCAATCACGATAAGCCTGCGGGTTGTACCGAACCCACGGTTTTTGGTCCTTTCTTTTTAGAAGAAGCACCGCAGTATGAGTTGGGAGCTGACGTTGCTAACGGTGCGAAAGGCACGCCCTGCTTGGTTTCTGGGCGTATTTTGAGCTTGACAGGGGAGACGATTCCTGGCGCAAAAATCAACGTATGGCAAGCAGACGAAGACGGCCTATATGACGTGCAATACGTCAGCCCAGATCGCATTCAGGCTCGCGGCATTTTGACCAGCGACGCAAGCGGTGGCTATCACTTTAAGACCATTGTGGCCGAGGCTTACCCTATTCCAACCGATGGCCCAACAGGGGACTTTTTAAAGGCCACCAGTCGCCACCCATGGCGACCAGCGCATTTGCACTTTATGGTCGAAGCGCCAGGCTATGAGCGCTTGATTACGCATGTGTTCCGTGCTGACGATCAATACCTTGACTCCGATGCCGTATTTGGCGTTCGCCAAACCTTGATTGCCGATTGGCCACAGCAAGCGGATGGCACGTACGCCATGAACTACGACTTTGTTTTAAATCCAATTGCTAAGAAATAAAAGCCTCATGAACACGAATCTACAAGACGAGCTCCTCATCCGCCAAATGGTTGAGCGCTGGGCGGTGTGGCGCGATGCGGGCGATTGGGAGCGCTTTGCTACCGTGTGGCACAAAGATGGCGTGATGATGGCAACGTGGTTTCAAGGGCCATTCAAAGAGTTTATTCGCGTGACGCAAGAGGGCTGGGCAAAAGGCGTGAGCATCTTGCACTTTTTGGGTGGCTCGGCAGTTGATATTTCTAAAGACGGTACGCGTGCGATTGCGCAAACCAAAATGACGATCTCTCAGCGCGGCATGGTTGAGGGCGTGGATGGGCCCGTCTTATGCGACGTAGTGTGTACGGGTCGTTTTTATGATTTCGTCGTGAAAGAAGATGGCGAATGGAAACTCTTGCATCGACAACCGATTTACGAAAAAGATCGCATTGATCCTGTTGACTCCAGTGCCATTGTCAAACTAGATAAAGAAAAACTAGCCACGTTCCCAGAAGGCTACCGACATCTCGCCTACATCCAAACCCATATCGGCTACACCGTCAAAATGGATATGCCCATGCTCAAAGGAGATGTCGTGCAAAGCCTTTATCAGCAAGGCACGGCGTGGCTGGCAGGTGGGACGTTGATTCGGTAAATATCAAATTTCACGGAGAATCAAATGCAAATATTAACTCGTCGTCAGGCCATAGCCACATTGGCTTCCACCTGCACACTACCGCTAGCTTTTGCGCAAAGTGGCTTCCCAAACAAGCCTCTCAAAATCATAGTTCCTCAGCCGCCAGGCGGAGGATTCGACTTTGTAGGGCGTATGCTGGCGGAGCGCCTAGGTAAGCAACTTGGGCAAAGCATCGTTGTGGAAAACAAACCAGGCTCGGGCACTTTAGTGGGCACCGATTTTGTAGCGAAAGCCGCGCCCGATGGTTATACGATGCTGGTAGGCTCGGTTTCTAATTTGGCGCTCAACATGGGGCTGTACGCCAATTTGCCCTACGACAGCTTGCGCGACTTTGAACTATTGGGCTTGGCGGCTAGTTACAGCTACACCTTAATGGCACGAAAAGATTTACCTTTTAAAGATTTGCGGGAGTTGGTACTTCATGCCAAAACGAATGCAAACAAACTCAGCTACGCGTCGGCCGGCAATGGCTCGGGGCAGCATGTTCTGGCTGCCGCGCTGTGGCATTTGGCTGGCGTCGAGCTGATTCATGTTCCTTACCGTGGCGCGCAGGCCGCTTACCAAGATTTGCTGGGTGGACGTGTGGATGTGTTTTTTGATCTTGCCCCGACCGCTCGTGTGCAAGTCGATGCCGGATCGGTGCGGGCGATAGCGACCTCTGGTGCAGCGCGTAACCCGATGCATCCAGACGTTCCAACCGTTATTGAAACAGGCGTGACGGGAAGCGCCAACTTAGAGTTGGAATCGTGGTTTGGTTTATTTGTGCCTAGCAAAACGCCTGCGGATATTCAAGAAAAATTACGCGCCGAGCTTGCTAAAGTGATTGCTTCGCCAGAGACTGCTGCCATATTTACCAAAGCAGGTGGTCGTCCGCTTGCGCTCAGTGCTGACGCGAGTAAGACGTTAGTACGACGCGATATTGAGCGATGGACGAGATTGATTAAAGCGATTGGCATTAAGCCTGAATAATGGGTTAAGCCGACCGAGACGCTAGCGATAAGCCCACCAAGGCCTCTAAGGCCTGATGAGATAAGCCTTCCACGGCATCCACTAACGCGAATCCTTGCGGCGTCACCTCAAACGTCGCCAAGTCGGTGTACACGCGTTTGATGCAGCCAATACCTGTGAGCGGATAGCTGCATTGCTTCACTAATTTCGACTCGCCTTGCTTGGTGAGCAAATCCATCATCACCCACGCTTGCTTGGCACCTACGGCTAAATCCATCGCTCCGCCCACGGCTGGAATCGCGCCCGCTTCACCCGTGCTCCAGTTGGCTAAGTCGCCCGTGCTGCTGACTTGAAACGCACCCAGCACGCAAATATCTAAATGCCCACCGCGCATCATGGCGAACGCGTCGTTGTGGTGGAAGTACGAGCCGCCACTCAGCAACGTCACGGGCTGCTTGCCCGCGTTGATGAGATCGAAATCTTCATCCTCTTTGGCAGGCGCAGGTCCCATGCCGAGAATCCCGTTTTCGCTGTGCAGCAAAACTTCACGATCAGCGGGAATGTGATTCGCCACCAAGGTCGGCATACCGATGCCGAGATTGACGACCGAGCCATCGGGGATGTCTTTGGCAATCAGTGCTGCGATTTGGTCTTTGGTACGTTTAACGTAACTCATTGTTTAAATCCTCCGCCTTGCGTAATCGTGCGTTCCACTTTCACAATCTTCGATACAAAAATCCCAGGGGTGACCACCGTCTCGGGGTCAAAGCTGCCTAGCTCCACAATGTCGTGCACCGTGGCAATCGTGGTCTTCGCTGCCATTGCCATAACTGGGCCAAAGCAGCGTGCGGTTTTCCGATACACAAGGTTGCCCCAGCGGTCGCCCGCCTCTGCCTTAATCAGCGCGAAATCCGCATGGATCGGCGTTTCCAGCACGTAATGCTGCCCCTCTAAAAAGCGAGTTTCCTTGGGTGAGCCATCAGCGTTTTTAGCCAGCTCCGTGCCGTAAGCCGTGCGTACAAAGAATGCGCCAATACCAGCACCAGCTGCGCGGATGCGCTCCGACATCGTGCCTTGCGGCACTAACTCAAGCTCTAACTTACCAGAGCGATACAAACCATCAAACACTTGGCTGTCTACTTGACGCGGAAAGCTACAAATGATTTTGCGCACGCGCTCGGTTTTTAAAAGCGCTGCCAACCCCATCTCGCCATTGCCTGCATTGTTATTGATGATGGTTAAATCTCTCGCGCCGTTCGCGATAAGACCGTCAATCAATTCATTCGGAATGCCCGCCGTGCCAAAGCCACCAATCATGATGGAAGCCCCGTCCTGTATGCCTTGCAGGGCATCGGCCACTGAAGGTGAAATTTTATTAATCATGCGCGAATTATCTCCATCATCGTCCTTAGCGTATTTTTAAAATGCGGCCGTGCGACATCGCTCCAAGCCGTGTGCCGCACCGCCAACCACGGCGGCGAGCCCAGCACGTCGGGGCTGGTGAGGTCATAACAAGCAAACGAGCGCGGACGGTTGTCCTTCATTTCATTGTTTTCCTCGTTCTTTGCATCCAAGTTCACAAGTCGCATCGCGCTTACACAACCTGGCACGGCCGCTAAACCTAGCATGTGCTCTTCGTCGTACCACTTCGCTATTTTCTCGAACCAATTGTCATCCGTATCCGTCTCCACCACGTAATGGAATTTTGGTGTTTCGCGGTGCGAAACCGCATCAGGCTGTAAGGCAAGCTGTAACCGTGATACACGGGCAGACTGCCCACAAGCCTTATGGAATAAGACCTGTAAGACAAGGCATGCTTCTAGCCCAATCTCCATTTGGCTTGGCAGCTTGGCATACAGATAAATTTGTGGTTTTTCAATAGCGCTGGCGGCGCGGTGCGCGGTCAATCCAAGCGATGAGGCGTTACAAAATTTTGAAAAATTGCTAGCGATATAGTTACCCTGCTCGCGTGGGCTATCGACTTGAAATAATAAAAAATCAGTCGCGTTTGTCATGACGAAGTACGCAACCTAATGCCCGATGTGAAAAGCCGTTAAAAAGCGAGACACCATGTTGTACGCCGCGATGGTGGCGACCAAATCTATTTGACCTTGTGCATCGAAATGCTTTTTTACCTCGGCAAAAAGGCTATCAGGCACAACAATGTCACGGGTCATGGAGTCGGTGAGCAAAAGCGCGACTTGCTGCGCACCCGTCAAGCCTGCACTGCTAGGCATTGGTGCAAGATAAGCCGCATTCGTGACGGCATCAATCATGCTTTGAGTCGCACCCTCTCTGAGTGCAATAGGCACGTGCGCTTGGTATTCAAAGTCCGCCTTGTTGAGCACCGCAACCCGCACGATGACCAGCTCGCGCAAGTCAGCAGGCAAGCTACTTTTATTGCGCACAGCAGACAGCATTTGCTCCCAACCATGCGCAATCGGTGGACTATTGAGCAGCACTTGATAAAGATCAGAGATACGGCCTCGTGCAGCGATGATTTGCGCTTCCTGCCCGGCGAGTTCTGGGCGCGTTCCAGGGATGACGGGAGTGATACGCATAAGTTTTATTAATCAGGCTTCATGTTTTTAGATTTCACTACACGCGCCCATTTGGCGGAGTCGCTCGCCAAAAGCTTAGACAAATCGGCTGCACTTGAGGGGGCAGGCTCGGCGCCCGACTGAAGCAGTTTGCTTTTAATCGCATCGGTGGTCAATGTGCGACGCACGGCAGCGTTCACGCGCTCAACATCCGACGCGTTTGTGCCTTTTGCGGCAAAAAGCGCGTACCAATTGTCCGAGTCCACGCCTGCCACACCCATTTCCGCAAAGGTTTTGACATCGGGAAAGAGCGGATGGCGCTTCGGTGCTGCAATGCCAATCGGTTTCAGCTTGCCGCCTTTGATGTGTCCGACCAGTCCAGGGATGTCGCCAAAGAAACCATTCACGTGTCCTGCAATCACATCGGTAATTGCAGGCGCTGCACCTTTGTACGGCACGTGAACGAGATTCAATTTAGCCGCATCGTTAAGCAGCTCCATTGCCAAATGTGGCACGCTGCCCGTTCCGCTGGAAGCCATCGTCAGTGGCTTTGCTTTGTCCTGCATAGACTTTCGAGCGGCAGCCACAAACTCAGC
>JANPAS010000125.1:0-1865 GCA_031430035.1 Comamonadaceae bacterium
GAAAGCGCTGAAGTCCCAGGCCGCCAATGCGCGCATCGGCAATGGCAATCTGCGACATGACCTCACGTCCATCCGGCAAAGCCGCTCGGAATTCAAAACCTGGCTGGGGGTACAGCGGGAGTGGCTGGATGAGGAGGATTCGCTGGATGAATTTTTGAGCGCGCAGACGCGGCGGTAAAAGGAAATTAAAAGCAATTAAAGGGGCCCGGGTCGAATGGCACTTACTTAAGCAGAAAAACGGTATCCGATGGATTGCGATGATGGTATTTACTGTCTCCCCGGCGAAGGCCGGGGCCCAATTTTCGATACAACGCCGCCCAGACAAAATTGGACCCCGGCCTTTGCCGGGGCGACAAGCTTGAGAGTGGCGCTCTTAACCAGTTTGCGGTCAAGTATGGAGTCCAAAGTGCTTAAGTAAGTGCCATTCGGGCCGTGGTCGATATTTTCTACAGTGCGCCGGAAATATCGACCACGGCCCCGTTAATTCGACCCCTTTAATTACTTCCTAGTGGCCTGTAACAGCCAATTCGGAAGTGAAAGGCGCGCTTCGGCGAGCCGGATGCACGAAGCGAGCCGCGTCGAATAGCCCTCGCATATTCGCAAGGCAAGCGACACCGCAGCCGGCCGGCCAGGCGTGCAAGGCACTTTCGAATTGGCTGTTACAGGCCACTAGTCCTTAGCCGGGCCCACCATCCAGCCTGGCGCGCGTGAGGATGGGCCAATAGCGCGCGGCATAGAGCGCACATGCCGCCGCCCACAATAGTGCCGACAACTGAATACTCGCTATCGTCAGCCCCGGCAACGCCAACGGCCCGAATACGCGCACAACCGCCGAAACCTGTATCAACCAAAACATCCCGCGCTCGAAACCATCGGCAAGCAGTGGTCGCCCGGTGTGGCCGCGTGCGGTACGGGTCATCATGCCTATCGTCATTCCGCCGATGGCGCCGACCGTAAGCGCGTGTATGGCAGTCGACTCGGGCAAGACATCGAGCGCAGCCAACCCCCGCAAAACGAGATGCACCACGATCCACGCGTAGGCGGCATGAAGGATCCACACTAGCGCATTCGTGCGCGTGCGCCAGGGTTGCCACCGGTAAAGGCGCGCCGCATGCACCACGGCGGTCGCAAGTGCGATTGCGGCGACCATTGGCGGTGGTAACGGCACAAGATCGGCGACGAACAGCAGTAATACCGTGCCGAGCGCCATTTTTTCCAGCAACGGATGGCGTGTCGCATTGGTGCCGGGAATGCCGTTGTTGGTAAACATCGGAATGACACGGCCACCCATCACCGCCATGATGAACAGCACCATATCGAGCGCAAGTTGCAAGCCAAAGCGCGGCGAAATCGCGATATGGCCTTGCAAAGTCAGATGCACAATGAAGATCAGCGCCCCCATTAGCGACAGCAGGCCGATGAAGAAATAGTTGCGAAGATTGCGCGATCGCACGATCGGTATGCCAATTGCAATGGCGACTGCGAGCGGAAACGCCGCGTTAACTACAGCCGCAGCCATGGCAAAGGGTGTCAGCACAAAAATTCTGCCGCAGACCCACAACGCGGCCAGTGCCATCAGCGGCACACCGCTGGGCGTGGGTTGGTTCGTCCAGTTGCGCACGGCGGTCAACAAGAAACCGGCGATGACGGCCATGGCATAGCCGAACAGCATTTCATGGCCATGCCAAACCGGTCCACGCAAGTAAGCCGTAGAAAGCCAGCCAGAAAATTGCGCGGCCCAGAGCAGCACACTCAACGCACCGAAAATTGTCGCGAGCAAGTAAAACGGGCGAAAGCCCAGGTTCCAAAGCGCCCAACCGGGAGAAGCCGCCGGCGCGGCGGGAGTGTTGCGATTGATGATCGGT
>JANPAS010000126.1:0-7261 GCA_031430035.1 Comamonadaceae bacterium
ACTTGAGTTTATGGGTAATAAATTGTATGTAGGCAACCTGCCTTACACCGTTCGCGATGGCGATCTTCAACAGCAGTTCAGCGCCTACGGCAATGTCAGCAGCGCAAAAGTCATGATGGAACGTGATTCGGGCCGCTCAAAAGGTTTCGGCTTTGTCGAAATGGGCAGCGACGCAGAAGCGCAAGCAGCAATCGCTGGTTTGCATGATCAACCAATGGCTGGCCGTAATCTCGTGGTGAACGAGGCTCGTCCAATGGAGCCACGTCCCCCACGCACTGGCGGCTTCGGCGGCGGCGGCGGTTACGGCGGTGGTGGCGGTGGCGGTGGCGGTGGCGGTGGCGGTCGTCGCGAAGGTGGCGGCGGCGGTTATGGCGGCGGCGGCGGTGGTGGATACGGCGGCGGCGGTGGCGGTTCACGCTACTAAGCACACCCTTCAGTCTCATGCGGACTGAACACAAAAAAGCCCAGCTTGACTGGGCTTTTTTTATTGCTGCTTTTTTTAACCTTACTCAACAATTCTGATTGCGCTGTTTTGCAGGTCTGACACATATAAATAAGTGCCGTCATTCGTTAAGTTGCTGGGCCTAGAAAAAGTTGCATTCCGACCGAGGCCATCCACCTTACCAATCACCCCAGGTATGCCTGCAATTGTGGTCACAACGCCCGTCGCGATCACAATTTTTCGGATCGTCTGGTTAAACGTATCCGCAACAAATACATTCGTGCCATCCGTCACAACCCCATGCGGCCCAGTAAATCGTGCTTTAGTCCCGACGCCATCATCAAAGCCATACGTTCCTGCCTGACCTGCCAGTGTCGTTACTAAGCCGCTAGCAATGACAATTTTTCGAATAGCATTGTTTTTTGTATCAGCCACATAAACGTTTGTTCCGTCTGTTGTGATGCCCGTCAAACTGTCAAATTTGGCAGCGGCACCAATGCCATCTGCGCTTCCAATAGCACCCGGTGTACCCGCAAGCGTCGTTACAGCGCCTGTAGCAATCGTAATTTTCCGTACCGTATGATTTCCTGTATCAGCGACATAAAGATACAAGCCGTCGGTTGTAATGCCACGAGGACTGCTAAAGCTGGCATCCTTAGCCGCCCCGTCATCTGATCCCATCGCGCCCGCCGTATTCCACCTTCCAGACAGCGTGCTAACAACACCCGATGCAATCACCATTTTGCGGATCACATGATTAAACGTATCGGCGATGTACAAATTTGTGCCGTCTGTCGTTATGCCCTGCGGCCTTTTAAAGTTCGCGACGCTACCAGGTCCATCGATATAACCCCAAGCTTGCGTTGTAAGCGAGCCCGCAATGCGAGTCACAACACCTGTCGCAATCGCAATCTTGCTGACCGTGTTATTGATAGGATCCACCATGTACAAGTGCACGCCATCAGTTGTAATGCCTTGTGGTCCATCCACCGCAGCGCCCCTAGCTTTACTTGCCAAAGTCGTCACCACCTTACCTTGCGTAGGTGTAGCGCTTTGAACAGCTCCTCCCATCTGAATCGTCACTCTATTGGTCGCGCTCGGTTGCGCCTCGGCGCTGCTGCTATAAAGCAGCAACCATCCGTTCGCACATAAACTTACAGCCAATAAAAAACGATCCAAAAAAAGCATGTTAAAAATTTAAATGATGACTCAGTGAAGTGTATACAACGAACATAAAAAACTATCTATCGGTATTACTTAATACTGATAGATAGCGAACTTTATAAAAAAGCTTTCTATTTTAACCTGAACTGTGTACAAGTTACTATTCGTAAATGCCACATACACCTACTAAAGATGACATTGCTCATCTCACTCTATTTCCACGCATCGAACAAAAAGATATCATTCTTGTCGATCGTGCAGATCTTGCCCTCGAGGCTTATGCCGTGTTGCAAGGACGATCCGTCTTAGGCTTCGATACAGAGTCCAAGCCCACTTTTGTTGCTGGAGAGGTATCCACAGGACCACATGTCGTGCAATTCGCAACTCAAGAAAAAACCTACGTTTTCCAGCTATTTGATCTCATCTGCCGCGACATTGTGTCCAAGCTCTTAACGTCTAAGACAGTTTTGAAAGCTGGTTTTGGTTTGGCGGGAGACAACACCCAAATTCGCCGCACCCTAGGCATCGAACCCGAACACGTATTGGACATTAATACGATTTTTAAAGCCAAGGGCTACACCAAAGAGCTAGGCGTCAAGAGCGCCGTAGCGGTGATGTTTAATCAGCGGTTTGTTAAATCACGCAAAGCCACTACGTCTAATTGGGCAAACAAGGTGTTGACAGACTCTCAAATCATCTACGCTGCCAACGATGCTTGGGCCGCGCTTAAGGTGTATGAGGCTCTTCAGACTCTTGAGACACTGGCCTAGGAACGCGCACGCCAGGTTTCGCCAAAATCTCTAAATAGAAGCTGCTTGCGCCTGCGGCAACCGCAGCATCAATCGCCTGCGTAATCGCGGCAAAATGTAGGGTACTGGCACTAGGCTCTTCCGTGCCAAATTTACAGTCGAAATCCCAAAAATCCACGCCAGCGGGCAACGGCTTATTGCGTTCACGCTTAGCGTATTGACGGATTTCGTGTTTAGTGGCTTCCAGCACGCGATCTGCGTTTTTGCCTTCAACTTTCAGGTTAAATGTTTTTTTCATAGCCCCAATCATGCCATCATCTGTTTATGACCTCATCTTTTGAATCTTTTGGCTTGCACCCCGCGTTATTAAAGGCGCTACAAAACAAAGCCTACGCACAGCCCACCCCCATTCAGCAAAGTGCCATCCCAGACGCTCTATTGGGTAAGGATGTACTCGCATCGGCGCAAACGGGCTCGGGCAAAACAGCAGCCTATGCGCTGCCTGCCTTGCAGCACTTGGCTGCGCAAACGCTACTCAGCCCGCGCCGCTGCTTGGTACTCGTACTTGTGCCCACGCGTGAGCTTGCCATGCAAGTGGGCGAAGTCTTCAAGCAGCTCGGCCACCATTTGCCGCAAGCCGTGCAAATCACCACGCTATTTGGCGGCGTGTCGATCAATCCACAAATGATGCGTCTGCGCGGCGGCTCGGATGTGGTGGTTGCCACGCCAGGGCGCCTGCTAGATTTAATTGATCGCAATGCACTTCAAATATCCCATGTCGAAACGCTAGTGCTAGACGAAGCAGACCGCTTGCTGGACATGGGTTTTGCAGCCGAAATCGAGCGTATCTTGTCGCTCCTTCCCGCTAAGCGGCAAAATCTATTTTTCTCGGCAACGTTTCCAGGCACTGTTCAGCAGTTAGCGAATACCTTGCTTGCAGACCCTGTGCGAATTGACGTGCAGCCCGAGGTTGAAAACGCTGCCGATATTACCCAGCGTGCGGTGCTGGTCGATGCGCCGCATCGCACCCAACTGCTACGCCATCTCATTGATGCCAACAAGTGGTCTCGCGTGCTCGTCTTCGTCGCTACCAAACACGCCGCCGAAATGGTCGCAACGAAACTTCGCAAAGCCCGCATCAATGCCGAGCCCTTCCACGGCGAGCAAAGCCAAGGCAAGCGCGTGCAGGTGCTCGCGGACTTCAAAGCATCGCGCCTCACTGTTGTGGTCGCAACCGACGTGGCGGCGCGTGGACTTGATATCGCTAGCCTGCCCGTCGTTGTCAATTTCGATTTACCGCGCTCTGCGGTGGACTACACGCACCGCATTGGCCGCACGGGCCGCGCAGGAGAAAAAGGCTTAGCCGTCAACTTTGTCAGTATGGACACGCAAGCGCATTGGCGCTTGATCCAAAAGCGACACATGACTACGGCGAACCCTGATCTGCCGTTTGTCGCGCTCGATCAGGTCGCTGGTTTTGAGCCGCAAGACGCGCCGCCTGAAGTCAGCTTTAGCAACGGCGGCATTAAAGGCAAGCGGCCTAGCAAAAAAGATAAATTGAGAGCCGAAAAACTGAATGCCGCTAAAATTGAGGGTGAGACCTACCCAGTCGCTTGAAGTGTATGAATCGACACTACGAATCAAGCACTCCCAAGCAATTGGGGCTTGCTCGATTCACCCACTTCTTTCATCTCTTTACTGGAGTCTCACATGACGAATCGTCGCGAATTTATTATCAATTGCAGTTTTGGCGCATGCGCCACCGCTTTAGCCCTCACGACCACTCACAGCTTCGCTCAAGCGACGATGGTGGCCGAGACAGATGCCAATGCCGTTAGCCTAGGCTACAAAGCACTCGCCACTAAGGTCGACAAAGCCAAATTCCCCAAATACGCCGCAGGCCAAGTGTGTAGCAACTGCGCTTTGTTTCAAGGCAAAGCCACCGACAAGGCGGGCGGCTGCCCACTCTTTGGTGCTAAACAGGTGGCAGGGTCAGGCTGGTGCAGCGCTTGGGCGAAAAAGGCTTAATTTGGTACAAGCGTGATCTGCGAGTTCGTGATCACGCTGCCTTAGCCGCTGGACGACAACTAGGCGCCACTTCGGCTCTTTTTATTTTTGAACCTGCTTGGCTACAAAGCCCTGAATGCGCTGCGCAGCATGTGACTTTTGCCCGCACTAGTTTGGCGGAGCTGGCGATCAATCTATTGCAGCTGGGCATTCATCTCATCGTGCGCGAGGGTGAAGCGACCGAGGTGCTTGCGCAATTGCAGCAAGAACAAAACTTCACCCATTTACTAAGTCACGAAGAAACGGGTTCAGCTTGGAGTTACGCACGTGATATCGCTGTGGGGCAATGGTGCAAACGTCAATCGATTGAATGGCGGGAATACACGCAAACGGGTGTAGTTCGGCGGTTGCGCACGCGGCACGGCTGGGCTAAGCGCTGGCAAGCGCGAATGGATGCCCCTGCACTTGATGCCGATCTGGCACTGCTAGGCACATCACCACCCAAATTTACGCATGAAAACGCATCTGTGGCTGGAGAACCAGCGGCTTGGGGCGTCCTTAAAAGCTTTCTGGCAGGTCGCGCCAGCAATTACCGCCGCGCCATGTCCAGTCCGCTCAGTGCGCAAGACGGCTGTAGCCGCCTCAGCGCCCATCTAGCGTTTGGCACGATCTCGATGCGCTGTGTTCATCAAGCGACCGAAGCGGCTATCGCAGAGTACCAAGCCATGGGGGAACGAGGCCTAGCCTATGCCCTGCGCGGCTTTGCAGGCAGGCTGCGCTGGCATTGCCACTTCATGCAAAAACTAGAAGACGAGCCTGCGATTGAATTTCAGAACTTTTCACGCAGCGCCGATGGCCTGCGGCGCGAGGTTTATGACACCGAAGACACGCAGCGCTTTGAGGCTTGGTGCACAGGCCAAACGGGCTACCCCATGGTGGATGCCTGCATGCGCTCGCTTGTTGCCACAGGGTGGCTTAACTTTAGGATGCGCGCCATGTTGGTCAGTTTTGCGTCTTATCACCTATGGCTGCACTGGCGGCAAACAGGGGTGTTTTTGGCAAGGCAATTTTTAGATTTTGAGCCCGGCATCCACTGGAGCCAAATGCAGATGCAAAGCGGCACGACGGGAATCAATACGCTGCGGATTTATTCGCCCACCAAGCAGGCCATCGATCAAGACCCGGGCGGCATTTTTATCCGCCAGTGGTGTCCTGAGTTAGCGCATGTGCCGCTGCCCCTGCTAGCGCAGCCTTGGAAGATGACGCTGCTGGAGCAAGAGGAAGCCCAATGCATCATCGGCCAACACTACCCCGCACCCGTTGTGGAGGAGAAAGCCGCTATGCAGTTTGCCAAGGACCAGCTCTATGGCCTGCGCAAAACGGCCAACGCCAAAGAGGAATCCAAGTCCATTGCCAATCAACACGGTTCGCGCAAAGGCGGTTTGCCGCAAGTGCGAAGAACCACCAAAACTAAACCTGCACTAGCCCCGCCAGCGGCAAGCTTGCAAGGAGATTTATTTTCATGAACAAGCAAACGACTAGAAACTTAGTCATCGTTTTAGGCGATCAATTAGACGAAGCATCGTCGGCATTCGATGATTTCGATCCTGCGGTGGATGTGATTTGGATGGCCGAGGTTCTAGAAGAATCCACCCATGTTTGGTCTGCCAAACAACGTACCACTTTGTTTTTGAGCGCCATGCGGCACTTTGCGCAAAGCTTGAAGCTGCGTCAGTCTGGTGACAAGGCATGGCGCGTCGACTACACCCAGCTAGACGACATCGCCAATACAGGCACACTGGCAAGCGAATTAACACAGTCACTAGCGAAGCACATGCCCGCCAAACTAATACTGACAGCGCCTGGCGACTGGCGTGTGCTGCAGGCCTTACGCAGCGTGGCCTCTGCGGCAGGACTCGATTTAGAACTGCGTGATGATCGACATTTTTTTAGCACCGTGCGCGATTTTGCCGCGCACGCCAAAGGCCGAAAACAACTAAGGCTTGAGTATTTTTATCGCGAGCTGCGGCTTAAAACGGGTTTACTGATGGAGGGCGAAGACCCCAAAAAGCAAACGCCTATTGGTGGCCAGTGGAATTTTGATGTCGACAACCGCGAGGCCTTTGGCAAAGAAGGCCCCAAGGATGTGCCACCGCCCACGCGCTTTGCACCCGATGCCACGACCCAAGCTGTGATTGATTTGGTCAATACGCGCCTTGCAGCGCATCCTGGATCCGTGTCAGCCTCTAGCGAAGGCTTTGGTTGGCCCGTCACGCGCACCGAAGCGTTGGCGGCGTTGGATGCATTTATGACCCAGCGCCTGCCGCTATTTGGTAAATACGAAGATGCTATGTGGGCTGGCGAGGCGTGGCTCTATCACTCGCATTTATCGGCAGCACTCAACTTAAAACTACTCAATCCGCGTGAAGTGCTGGCAGCTGCAGAAGCGGCCTATCAAAGCGGGCACGCGCCGCTGGCTGCCGTTGAGGGCTTTATCCGCCAAATCTTGGGCTGGCGCGAATATGTACGCGGCATTTATTGGACGCAAATGCCCAAGTATCTAGAACTGAATGCGCAATCAGCAAGCCAGCCGCTTCCCGCTTTTTATTGGACGGGCAACACCGATATGAAGTGCCTGAAAGATGCGATTGGGCAAACGCTAGAACATGGTTACGCGCACCACATTCAGCGCCTGATGGTGACGGGGCTTTATGCCTTGCTGTTTGGTGTGCATCCCGAAGCCGTGCACGAATGGTATTTGGCGGTTTATGTGGATGCCGTGGAATGGGTGGAGCTGCCCAACACGCTGGGCATGAGCCAGTTTGGCGATGGCGGGTTGATGGCCAGCAAGCCCTATGTAGCCAGCGGCAAATACATCCAGCGCATGAGCAACCACTGC
>JANPAS010000127.1:0-32189 GCA_031430035.1 Comamonadaceae bacterium
GGGCGGCATGGCCAGCATGCTGCAGCAAACGCAGGGCGGCAAAGCCTTGCAGTTTGGCTACGGGCTGGAGGCAGGCTATGCCGTCACGTCGAATCTTTGGCTCAATGTCGGCTACACATGGCGCGGACTGAACGACAAAGATCTGCTGGCCAGCGAATATCGCAATCGTGGTGTCTTCTTAGGGCTGCGCATGAAGTTTGATGAAAATCTGTGGGGCGCAGGTAACCCGCGCAGCAACAAATCTTTGGAGCCGAAATAATGAAGCTGCCATCTGTCTCATTGATTGATATTAAATCAATAGCATCTCACGCAGTATTTGTCTGCTCTATCGGCCTTTTTTCCTTAAATATTCATGCTCAAACAGCCGTTGAGAGCCTCGCATTAAAAATAGAGGAAAGCGCATCGCGCATCGCGCCTTTGCGGGTGAAGACGGTTTCTCCAGCGCAGAAATATGCGCTGGAGAAAGCGCAATGCTGGCTTGAATTTGGGCGGCACGAAGAGCTGCGCAACAACCCAACAAAGATCGCCAGCCTGGCGCACGCCAAAGCAGTGCAGTTGATCAGCGGCTTGGAGGGCGGCGTAAAGCTCTCCGATTCAGATTTGGATTCAGAGCTCATTAAAAACGGTGTGCGTATGCGCAATGATCTGTGGACTCAGCTGGATGTGATCAAGACAAGCAGCCAAGCAAGCTGCGCCGCCAAAGCGTTGGCTTGTGGCGAAGTGATGCTGGTGCAAGCTGCGCATGCCCACGAGCGGATCGACTGGCGTTATGCGCAGCCTTACTTTGGCATGGCTGAAGATTGGGTGCGCACTGCGAAGCGAGATGCGCTGTCTTGCCCTGCGCGCTAGAATTCTGGCCTTGAAGCGGCCATTGCGCAGCGTATTCGCTTGAATTTTGCCTTCGGTGAACTTGTACGAACAAGATCGCTCTTATCATCACGTCATTTGGAGAAACTCATGAAATCAACGATTCGCACTTCAGCTGCTGCTGCCTTACTCGTCTTAAGCGCAGTCGCTTTTCAAGCCGCGCGTGCAGCGGATTCAGCGCCTTCCGCCGCGCAGCCCACGGCCAGCGAGCGCATGAGCACGGCTCGCGAATTCATCAAAGCCAACCAGTGGACTAAAGCGATTGCAGAGCTCAAGCTTGCTGTGCGCGATGAGCCCAAGAATGCTGATGCGCAAAATTTACTGGGCTACAGCTATCGCAAGCAAGCCAAGCCTGATCTGCCAAAATCTTTTGAGCATTACATCCTTGCGCTCAAGCTTGACCCGATGCACAAAAACACGCATCACTACATTGGCGTGGCTTACTTGATGGACAAAAAGCCTGCTGAAGCCGACAAGCACCTGGCTCTGCTAGAGAAGGCTTGCGGCAATCGCACCTGTGCTGAATATGTGGATTTGGCCAAGACGATTGCGGCCTTTAAGGCAACCGGCTCAACGGACACGAGCTTTCCCACGTATTGATTCGAGCGGCCGCTTCAGGCGCTCGAGCTAGCGCATCGCGGCAATCGCCGCCTCCACACAAGCCGCTGTCGCCAGCGGCTTTTCCATGGGAAAAAGATGCGTGCCGTCGATCCAGCTCATGCGGCCTTGCGTGAATTTTTCAGTGAGTGCCGTACCCGTTCGCTTGAGCTCTTCAGATTGCAGGCCGCCGATGAAAGCAGCGGGGCATTTCAAAGGCTTGGCTTTGAGCAAGGCGGATAAGTTGTCGGGCAGCGTGTTGTAGATGTTGGTTTCTATGCGGCGATCAAAGCTCAAATGCCGCCGGCCGTCCTCACCATCAACCGTGCCGTGAGAAATATAGTCTCTGAGCACAGCATCTTCCCAAAGCGCAAAAGCCCGCTTGGATTTGAAGCTGTCGTAGGCGGCTTGTTCGCTCGCCCAGCTTTGCGTGCGACGCTGGCTGATTTTTCCCGGAGAGATTCGCCCCACAAAACCGCCTGTCTTCGCTGCGCCTAATGCGGTTGCCTTCCATCCGCCGATGACGGGTGAGTCCAGCAACACAACGCCTTCGGCGAGCTCAGGATGTTGTGCTGCGCACATCGTGCTCAAGATGCCACCCAATGAATGGCCCACCAGCCATGCTTTCTCGCCTGATTTTTTAACAAGAGGCCTCGCAAAATCAGCGAGCTCAAGTACCACATGCGGCCAATTGTTGGTGACGGGGTACTTGGGGTTGTGACCGAATTGATCGAGCGCTTCAACCGTATGGCCAAGCCGCCGAAGTTCTTCAAACATCACGCGATAAGTAGAAGCGCCAAAACTATTGGCATGAGAGAAAACGAGTAGAGACATAGCGACCATTTTCGCCATAATTTAGATACCGACCCCTTTGTCGCTTTGCGACATTTCCCCTACTAACGCAGGGGCAACCAAGATAGAGCACATGACACCTCCTTACATCCCCAATATTCGTCTCTACACCGAATGGCTGGCAAGCAAGCGCGGCCTGCACTTTGATAGCTACGACGCGCTTTGGCACTGGTCTACTACCGATATCGCTGCCTTTTGGCAATCGATTTGGGATTACTTTGAAATCCAGTCGCCTACACCGCACAGCGCCGTGCTGATTGATCAAGGCATGCCTGATTGCACGTGGTTTCCAGGAGCACAGGTCAACTATGCCGCGCAGGTTTTTAGGCATGTGGACGCGGCGCATGCAGCGGGATTTTTGGCCATCATTAGTGAAAACGAGCAAGCCGTCATTCGTGAGATGACGTGGCCCGAGCTACGCCGACAAGTCGCATCCCTAGCCTTGCATTTGAAAGCGCTTGGCGTAGCTCGCGGCGACCGCGTCGCGGCTTATATGCCCAATATCCCCGAGACCATTGTTGCCGCGCTGGCGTGCTTTTCTATTGGCGCAGTGTGGAGCGTGTGCTCGCCCGACATGGGCACAGCAGCGGTGCTAGACAGGTTTGCGCAGATTACGCCCAAAGTGTTGATTGGTGTGGACGGTGTGTTCTACGGCGGCAAAGCCATGGACAGAAGCGCGGTGATGGCCGAGTTGCAAGCGGCACTGCCAAGTTTGGAGCATGTCATCACTTTAAGCACGGCATGGTCTGCAGGCCACACTCAGCAAGGATTGCAGGCAGGTGTGGCTGGCAAGGCAATCCTTGCATGGCCTACAGGGCGGCATGATTTTGAAGAACTTATTGCAGACTCAAACGAAGCTGTCAGTCAATTTGAGCCTGAATGGCTGCCCTATGACCATCCGCTGTGGATTGTGTATTCCAGCGGCACGACAGGACTGCCTAAGCCCATCGTGCATGGACACGGCGGCATTGTGACCGTGATGCTGGCGCACAAGGTACTTGGCAACGACATTGGCGCAAGCTATGTCACCAACTCGTGGGGCGAGCGCTTCCACTGGTATAGCAGCACAGGCTGGGTGATGTGGAACGCACAAATGGCGGGGCTAGCGAACGGCACGACGATTTGCATTTATGACGGCAATCCCTCGGGTAGCAAAGAGAACGTCGATTGGAGCGTGCTGTGGCGCTTTGCCGCACGACATAAAGTCACGTTCTTTGGTGCAGGTGCGGCGTTTTTTACCAATTGCATGAAGGCGGGATTGAATGTGGCGAGTTGCGGAGATTTGAGTCGTGTGCGGGCTTTGGGCTGCACAGGCTCGCCGTTATCGGCAGAAGTGCAAACGTGGGGAACGAATGCGTTTAGATCCGTTCGTCCTGAGCTTGTCGAAGGGTCAAACGACATCTGGTGGTGCAACATCAGCGGCGGAACGGACTTTTGCGGCGCGTTTATTGGCGGCAATCGCGATCTGCCAAGCGTTCCTGGGCAAATGCAAACGCGCCTCTTGGGCTGCGCGGTCGAAGCATGGAATGAAGATGGCAAGCCCGTCATCGGTGAAGTCGGCGAACTCGTTTGCACACAGCCGATTCCATCGATGCCACTATATTTTTTAAACGATGCAGGCAACGCCAGATACATCAGCAGCTACTTCGACATGTACAAGGGTGTATGGCGGCACGGCGATTGGCTCAAAATTGGCGCGGACGGTGGCTGCATCATTTACGGCAGAAGCGACGCCACCATCAATCGCTTTGGCCTGCGCATGGGCACGAGCGAAATCTATAGCGCCGTCGAAGCACTGCCCGAAGTGCTGGACTCTATGGTGGTGGATTTGGAGTATTTGGGACGCGACAGCTATATGCCTTTATTTGTGGTGCTTCGCGAGGGCATTGCTCTGGATGCCACACTGGTCAAGGCTTTGAACGATGCTATTCGTACCGCGCTCTCTCCTCGTTTCCTTCCAAACGACATCTTCCAAGTCCCCGAGATTCCCCGCACACTGAGCGGTAAGAAGCAAGAGCTACCCATCAAAAAATTGCTACTCGGTCAGCCGATCGAGAAGGTGGTTAACAAAGACGCGATGGCGAATCCTGCTTGCTTGGATTGGTATGTGGCGTTTGCTAAAGAGCGAGCAGCCAGCTAAGCCAAACTGGGGGCAGCGGTTGTCCCGCGAATCATCAACTCAAAGGGCAGTAGCGATCGCTGGGCAATGGGTTCGCCTACCAGCGCCGCCAAAATTTGTGCGGCTGCAATCCGTCCCAAATCTTGCGTGGGCAAGCTGACTGTTGTTAGGGCGGGATTCATTTCTGTCGCCAGTTCATGGTTGTCGATGCCGCAAATGGAGAGATCTTGTGGAACGTTGAAACCGCGCCGCTGCGCTTCTAAGAGTGCTCCTGTCGCAAGCAAATCGTTGCCGCAAACAATCGCTGTGGGTGTTTCCTTGGCTTTTAGCAATTCAATCAAACCCAAGCGTCCTCCGCTGATGTTGAGGGCTTGTTCGCTCACAGCATTGCTGGGTAGTGGCAACCCCGCCAAAGCCAGTGTCTCGCGAAGCCCCGCCACCCGTGCTTCAGCGCGGTCGTTGTGCTGGGTATGACCAGAAATCATGCCGATGCGACGATGACCTAAATCAAGTAGATGTCTTGTGGCCAAGGCAGCAATGGCGTGGTTGTCAAAACCGACCGATGGCAAGCGCGGATCACATGCCCAAGTCAGCAATACAGGTTTGCGCCAATCGGTCAAGGTTTTCCATAGTTGCTTTGAATGCTTTGCACCGACCAATACCAGTGCATCTACCCCGCGCTGCATCAAGGCCTCGGCCAAAGCTTGTTCTTGCTCAGGGTTGTAATTGTGACTAGCCACCAATAATTGATAACCCGCTTTGGCCAAAGCGTTTTGCAAAGCATGCGTGCTGCTGGCAAAGATGGCGTGGTCGAGCGTTGGGATTAAGCAGCCAACCGTTCGCGTTCTGCCTGAAGCCAAGGCACGACCTGCGGCATCTGGAACATAGCCTAGTTTTGCAATGGCCTGCTGTACCGCGTCACGCGTCACTTGACGAACGCGGTCGGGATGCGACAGCGCACGAGAGACGGTGGCGGTGGACACTCCAGCAATCTTGGCAACATCTTCAATGCGGATACGGCTTCGCACAATGGGATTCTTTTCTTAAATGAGGTAAGCGCTTGCAGACGGGCGACATGCAGTTAATAGTGAAAGATTTTAGGTGTTTTCCCTAGATGCATCAAATTTTTTTGATAATCGATAATTATGTGTGTAAACTAAATGCAAACGCTTACATTTAAAAATGCCATCACAAAACTCATCCACCATCAAGCTTTCTCGACGCACCTTAGTGGGCTTGGGAACGGTGCTGGGTCTGCTATTGATATGGTGGCTTTTGACGGCCGTGATGACCGCCATCTCACCCGCTAGATTCCCTGCGCCGCGCGAAGTCTGGGAGTCACTAGGTCAAATCGTGACCGAGGGTTACGGTAATGGCCGCCTGCACCAGCATATGCTGCACAGCTTGAAATTGGTTGCGATGGGTTTTGGCGTAGCGATCGGCGTGGGCGTGCCGCTGGGTTTGCTGATGGGACATTCGCGCAAGGCCGAGGCACTGATCAATCCTGCATTTTTACTGCTGCGCCCTATTCCGCCTTTGGCTTGGATTCCACTGGCCATCGTCTGGTTGGGGCTTGGCGATGCCGCCAAAATTTTGGTGATCTTTGTGGCAGCGTTTGTGCCATCGGTCATTAACAGCTATACAGGCGTACGCAATATAGATAGCGCTGTGCTAGAGGCGGCGCAAATGCTGGGTATTCGCGGCTGGAAGCTGGTCAGCGAAGTGCTGGTGCCTGGTGCCTTTCCTATGATTTTTACAGGGCTGCGCCTCTCGCTGCAAGCCAGTTGGACGACCTTGGTTGCAGCCGAACTCATTGGTGCCTTGTATGGCCTTGGCAGCATCTTGAACCAAGGTGCGCAAGACATTTATCCCGCCATGATTTTGGTTGCCATGATCAGTGTCGCCGTTTGCGGTGGACTAACCACGGCTCTTCTCTCCAAGCTAGAGTCGGTTGCCATGCCTTGGCGCACGGGAAGAGTGGCGGCATGAAAAAACTCTCACTCATTGGTGTGCTTGGCTTTTTTGGCTTTTGGTATGCCGCTGCCTTGCTCCATCTTGCGCCCCCCCAATTTTTACCCATGCCGCATGAAGTGCTGACCAAATTGGTTGACTTGTGGCAGCACCCTTTTGCAGGCTACACCCTGTGGCAGCACATGATATCCAGCCTTCAGCGCTATGCACTAGGATTTGGTTTAGCTGCCTTAGTCGGTGTTCCATTAGGTTTACTGATGGGCTGGTTTCGCTGGTTGGACGATATCGTCTCGCCGCTCTTTGATGGCCTGCGCTTCATTGCGCCTGTCGCGTGGGTTCCGTTTGCCGCACTCTGGTTTGGCACGGGCATAGGGGGTCCGATGCTCATCATCTTTGCTGGGGCATTCCCGCCGTGTTTGATCAATGCTTACCGAGGTGCGCGCGATGTCGATATTCGCTTCTTAGAGGCGGCCAACATGCTGGGCGTCGGTAATTTCAAAACTATCACAGAAGTACTATTTCCAGCGGCCGTGCCCAGCATCATTGCGGGTCTACGCATCGGTGCTGGCCTTGGTTGGATGTCGCTGGTTGGGGCGGAACTTATCGCGGCCTCTAGCGGCATGGGTTATTTGATTGTCAAGGGGCAAAGCGCGATTGCCACCGACATTGTGATGGCGGGCATGGTGGCCATTGGCGCGGTGGGTGTGGCAATCGATGTGCTCTTGCGACGCCTCGAGAGTTATTTGCTGAAACATAGGACGGTGCAATAAATGAGTGATACCCCATGAGCAATATCCAATTCAACCAAATCGGCCGCGAGTTTATGCGCGACGGCCAAAGCACCAAAGTGATTGATGGGTTTGACCTAACCGTGCATGACAAAGAGTTTGTGGCCATTGTGGGCCCTTCGGGCTGCGGCAAAACAACTTGTATGCGCATGGCGGCGGGCTTAGATTTTCCAACTTCCGGAACGCTCACCGTGTCAGGCGCAAAAATAACCCAGCCAGGGCCTGACCGGGCCGTGGTTTTTCAGCAGTTCGCACTTTTCCCTTGGAAGTCGGTGTATGACAACATCGACTTTGGACTACGTGCCAAAGGACTGACGCGAGAAGCGCGCCACGAAATCATTACGCATTACATCGGGCTCATGAACCTCAAGGGGTATGAATCAGCCTACCCACACCAACTGTCGGGCGGCATGCAACAGCGTGTGGCGATTGCACGTGCCTACGCACTTGACCCTGATGTGCTGTTGATGGATGAGCCTTTTGGTGCGTTAGATGCGCAAACCCGTGTGGTGATGCAAGAGGAATTGGTCAAGTTGGCGCGTAAAAATCCGCGCACAGTACTGTTTATCACGCATGCCGTTGAAGAAGCTGTTTATTTGGCGGATCGCGTCGTCATCATGGCCGCAAGGCCAGGTCGCGTGAAAGAAATATTAGATATCAAGTCCATACGAGAGGGCGATAACTGGGATGCCCACGCGCGCATTGAGGACGTGATGGACTTGGAGTCATTTGTGCGTCTGCGCACGCGTATTTGGAAATCTCTGCGCGAGGAGCACGCAGGAGAAGAGCATTAAGTTTCAGTATTTTTTCGGTTATTTTTTATTTTTATTACAGGAGATCAGCATGTTTACTAAAACGATTATCAGTTTTGTCGTCGCCCTAGGATTTGCAGGCAGCGCAGCAGCGCAACCCTTAACTCCTATCAAAATCAGTTACCAGCCGGCCCTCTATTGGGCGCTGCCTTTCCATGTGGCCACCGAAAAAGGTTGGTGGAAAGAAGTGGGCTTAGCACCCGAGTTCAGCACCTTCCCAGCAGGTGTGCCACAAATCGCAGCGTCAGCAGCCAAGTCTTGGGACGTTGGCGGCACGGGATCTGTGCCAGCTGTGTTGGGTCATGTGCGCTTTGGTATTAAAACGATTGGTATCACCAACGACGAATCTGCGGGTAATGCCTTGGTAGGCAGTGCTAAAAAAGCGGCTGAGTTTGCCAAAGATCCAGCCGCTGCGCTGCGCGGTCAAACCATTACGCTCACACAAAACTCGACCGCTGATTACGCCATTCAAGCTTGCTTGAAGAAATACGGTCTCAAAAAATCCGACGTGGTGATGAAGAACATGGGACAGGCTGAAATTATCTCTGCCTTGTCTTCTAACAATACGGATTTAGCAGGCCTGTGGGCTCCCAACATCTACACCGTTGAAGAAAAAGCGGGCGCTAAGGTGCTGTGTAGCGGCAAAGAAGGCGCCGCCATGGTACCAGGCGCTTTAATTGCACGCGGTGACTATGCCAAAGAGAACCCACAAAACGTGGCTAAATTCTTGGCCGTCTACCTACGTGCCTGGTCATGGATGAGTACCCATAAGCCAGAAGCCATTGCCATGATGAAAGACTTTTATGCCAAAGGTGGCGTTTCAATCAGCGATGCGTCCATGAAAAAAGAGTTTGATACCCGTCCTACATTTAATTTAGCCACTCAAGTCAAGCAAATGGACCGCGCAGCAGGTGGCACCTCGCAAATGGACACATGGTTTACACAAATTTCAGTCTTTATGCGTGAAACAGGTGCTGTGACAGCCGTGCCGCAAGTGCAGGACTTTGTGACAGGCGAGTACATGAACTTGGTGCAAGCTGATCCGAAATTGCGTGAATTCGCTAACAACAGCAAATAAATCAAATCATCAGTCGATATACAGGAGCATTCAGTGAGCACTCAGTACCTCAAAAAAGCCGCGAAAACGCCTGAAACCGAAACGGCAACAGCGCAGCAAGTGGTGGGCGACATGCTGACCACCATCCAAAAAGATGGCGAAGCGGCAGTCCGTCATTACGCCAAAACACTCGATAAATGGGATGGCGAGTTTGTTGTAACGCGTGCTCAGCTGGATGCCAATGCGGCGAAGGTGCCTGCTAACGTGAAGGCGGATATCGACTTTGCCATCAAGCAAGTGTTTGACTTTGCAACAGCGCAGCGCAAGTCGCTTAGCGAGTTTCAAACGGAACTGCATCCTGGGGTAATCGCTGGTCAGCGCGTCTTACCTGTCAACGTGGCGGGTTGTTATGCCCCAGCAGGTCGCTATGCCCATATTGCATCGGCCTATATGGGCGTGGCGACGGCAAAGGCGGCAGGTGTCAAAACCATCTTGGCTTGCTCGGGGCCGTTTCGCGGTGGCGCGATGCACCCGTATTTGATGTACGCCTTTGACAAAGCAGGTGCAGATATTATTATGACCTTGGGCGGCGTGCAGGCCATAGCCACTATGGCTTACGGCCTATTTACGGGCAAGCCAGCGGACGTGATCGTGGGGCCAGGCAACAAGTTTGTGGCCGAAGCCAAGCGCTCACTCTTTGGCAAAGTCGGTATCGATGTGTTTGCAGGGCCGTCCGAAGTGGCCGTGATTGCGGATGAGACGGCAGATCCCGCCATCGTTGCCAGCGACTTAGTTGGGCAAGCCGAGCATGGTCATGAATCGCCTGCGTGGCTGTTTACCACCAGCGAGAACTTGGCGCGTGATGTGATGGCGCGTATGCCCGCCTTGATTGAGGCTTTGCCGCCAACAGCGCGTGATGCGGCAGGTTGTGCTTGGCGCGATTACGGCGAAGTCATTGTGTGCTCTACGCGTGAAGAAGTGGCCGAAATCTCGGATCGCTATGCGTCCGAACATCTTGAGATTCATGCCAAAGATTTAGATTGGTGGCTGGACACGCTGACCTGCTATGGCTCGCTATTTTTGGGCGAAGAGACGACGGTGGCTTACGGCGACAAAGCCAGCGGCCCCAACCACGTATTGCCCACCAAAGGCGCAGCGCGTTATTCGGGTGGCCTCTCGGTGCACAAGTTTATGAAGACGCTCACATGGCAGCGCATGACGCGGGAAGCCGCGCGGGATATAGGTTTGGCAACCGCACGCATTTCGCGCCTAGAGGGAATGGAAGCGCATGCCCGCACGGCTGATGACCGATTGGCCAAATATTTCCCGGGTCAGACCTTTGATTTAGGTGAACCCGTGACGGTGTAGTTTTGATGAAAATCGACAAACTGTTTAGCTTGCAAGGCAGGACGGCGCTGGTAACAGGCGGCAACTCGGGCATTGGCGAAGCGATGGCGATGGCACTGGGTTTGGCAGGCGCAAACATCGTACTGATGGCGCGGCGGTTGGAAGCGCTAGACGTGTCCGCCACCAAATTGCGCAGCGCTGGGATTAACGTATCGTCTGTGCCCTGCGACCTGTCCGATATAGCCGCAGCACAAACGGGCGCGGCGGTTGCGCTGGCACTGGGTTCGATTGATATTTTGGTCAACGCAGCAGGTGTGAACTTGCGCGAACCTTTTGCAGATGTCACGCCCGAGAGTTGGCAAACGCAAATCAATTTGCATTTAAGTAGCCCTTTCTTTTTGACGCAAGCTTTAGCCCCTGCTATGGCAGCACGAGGCTGGGGACGCATCATCAATATCGCCAGCTTGCAAAGTTACAGAGCCTTTGGCAATAGCGCCCCCTACGGTGCAGGCAAAGGCGGTGTGGTGCAACTGACCAAAGCCATCGCGCAGGAGTGGTCGAGCAAAGGCATCAATTGCAACGCCATAGGGCCTGGATTTTTTCCGACAGCGCTGACTGCGCCCGTGTTTGGCAATGCACAAGCCGTGCAAAAAAATGCGGATCAAACCTGCATTGGGCGCAATGGCGAACTGACCGATCTCTATGGCCTCACAGTCTTTTTGGCCAGCGATGCGTCCAGCTACATCACAGGCCAAACCATCATGATTGATGGTGGTTTTACCGCCAAATAGCCTCGAGGCCTGTCATGCAGTCGTTGGACGAAACCTCATTGAAACCAGCCGACCCGCATCCTGCCATGCTTGGATCGTTGCTTCCCCCCAGCGGTGTGACGCCACTGAACTTTAGCCCTGGGCCTACATCACTTGCGGCTGAAGTACAGGCAAGCATCAAGGCCTTATTCAACGCGGAACGCATGTGCTCGATGTACCTCTCGCATCGGTCACCAGAGTTTCAGGGCATCCTTGCCAGCGTGGTGCAACGCTGCCGCATTGCGATGGGCATTCCTGAACAGTATGAAATACTTTTCATGCATGGTGGTGGGCACGGGCAGTTTGCGGCGGTTCCGCTCAACCTTTGTCCCAATGGCGATGAAAAAGCGACCTATCTGGTCAATGGCACCTGGTCCAAACGCGCCTTATCCGACGCCTCAAAATACTGCCGCCCTATCGTTGTTTCCTCCGAGAATAAAGATGGCACGTTTACCCACAATCCATCCTTTGAGCATTTGGATCCCGACTCCAAGTACGTGTATCTTTGCTCGAATGAAACGGTTAACGGGATTGAGTTACATCAGCTTCCCAAGCTGGGCATCAAAGCACCCCTAGTGATTGACGCATCGTCAGACTTTTCCACCAAGCCCATTGACTGGGTGGGTTGCAATGTGGGCGTTCTGTATGCCTGCGCATCCAAGAACATCGGACACCCCGGCGTCACACTGTGTGTGATTCGGCGCGACTTGCTGGGCACGCCCAGTCAACTTTGCCCAGGCGTGCTCTGCTACACCACCAATGCCCGTGAGGGCAATTTGTGGAACACCATCGCCACTTTCAACGTCGAGGTGGTCAACATCTATATGCAATGGTTGATCGCGCAGGGTGGCGTGCATGAAATGGAACGCCGGGCTATTGCAAAGTCAGCCATGCTGTACGACTTGATCGACAAGTCGGATGGCTTTTATTCCACCCCTATTGCAGATCCCTCCATCCGCAGCCGCATGAACATCCCCTTCGATGTCGCCGGTGGCGACGAGGAATCCACTCGGAACTTCTTGATCCAAGGCTGGGAGCGTGGAATCGTCGGCTTAAGAACGCTGACCCCATTTGGGGTTGGGAAGTACTTGAGAGCCAGTTTGTACAACGGCGTCAGCGTGCATCAAGCGGAAATTTTGAGCACCTTCATGGCAGATTTTATGAAGACCTGCCGCACCAAATATTCCTCACCCTAACTCGGAACACATCCCATGAAAGCTCTTGTCTACACCCAACCCAACGAAGTGCAATTGCAAGATCGCCCTGCGCCCACACTGGGTGCTGGCGAAGTCATCCTCAAAATAGAAGCCGTAGGCATTTGCGGATCAGACATGCACGCCTACCACGGGCACGATCCACGTCGCAAACCGGGTCTGGTGCTGGGTCACGAATTTTGCGGCACGGTGCAAGAGAGCGCATCGCCTTTTTATGCCAAAGGCACGCGCGTCACGGGTAATCCGCTCATCACCTGCGGCACGTGCGATTTTTGCGTGCAAGGCCGTAACAACTTGTGCTCGAACCGCACTATGGTGGGCATGACGCGCCCAGGTGCGTTCGCCGATTTGATGTCGATTCCAGCGGCATCCCTCATTGAAATGCCGCAAGATATGTCCGCCATTCACGCAGCGGTTACCGAACCAGCAGCCACTGCGCTGCACGCCATCAACCTCTCGATGCGAGCACTGACTCGTCCCGTGCAAGAGTGCCGTGTGCTGATTTTGGGCGGCGGAGCGATTGGCATGCTGTCGGCTTTGCTGCTCAAACACTACGGCTGCACGGACGTGACGGTGGCCGAAGTCAACCCCTTGCGCCGTGCCCAACTAGAGCAGCACGCCAAGGTCAAAACCTACAACCCCAAGGACACCAGCCCAGCCGAAGATAGCTTTGAATATGTGATGGACGCTGTGGGCTCCAAGATCACGCGCGTCACGGCAATGGCATCGGTCAAAGCAGGCGGCGTAATCATGCACGTGGGCTTGCAAGACTGGGCCAGCGAAATCGATATGCGCCGCCTGACTCTGGCCGAAATCACCTTGCTGGGCACCTACACCTACACCACGGCAGACCTGCGTGCCACAGTCGCCGCCATCTACCGAGGTGCATTTGGTGACTTGGCTTGGGTGGATGTACGTCCCATGGCTGATGGCGCACAGGCCTTTCAAGATTTAGACCAAGGCAAAGCAGCCTCCGCCAAAGTGATCTTGACTCCTTAAACGATATTGGATTTCAACATGAATAAAGCACCCAACATCCTCTACATCATGGCCGATCAATTGGCCGCTAGCGCCCTGTCGGCTTATGGCCACAAGCTGGTTAAATCCCCCAATCTTGATCGCTTGGCTGCTCGCGGTGCGGTGTTTGAAAACGCCTACAGCCCCAATCCCATTTGCGCCTCGTCGCGCTTTGCCATGATGTCGGGTCAGCATTCCTCGCGCATTGGCGCGTTTGATAACGCCTCAGAATTTCCCGCTGCTGTACCTACGTTTGCGCACTATCTGCGCGATTTAGGTTATGCCACTTGCCTCTCGGGCAAGATGCATTTTGTGGGCCCCGATCAATTGCACGGCTTTGAAGAGCGCGTCACTACCGACATCTACCCGTCTGATTTTGGTTGGACAGCCGATTGGGCAAAAAAGGTAGAGCCCTATGCGCCCAGTCAAATGAGCATGCGCGGCATCGTTGAGTCAGGTCAATGCGTTCGTTCGCTGCAAATGGACTACGACGACGATGTGGCCAATCAATCCGTGCAGTGGTTGTTTGACCACGTGAGGCGCAACGACGAGAGACCATTTTTGCTCGTGTCCTCGTTCACGCATCCACACAACCCGTTCACCATCTCGAAAGAGTTTTGGGATTTGTACGACGACGAGGACATTGAAATGCCCACCGTGCCGTTCATTCCTTTTGAGAAACGCGACCCGTGGAGTCAGCGCTATTACAAACTGATTCGGCAAGACGAGCACATAGTGACCGATGACCACATCCGCTCAGCGCGTCATACCTACTTTGGCATGATCAGTTACTTAGACACCAAAGTCGGCCAATTGCTGGATGCATTAGAGAAAACGGGCACTTTGGACAACACCATCGTCGTCTTTACCGCAGACCACGGTGACATGCTGGGAGAGCGCGGCATGTGGTACAAATTTAATCCGTATCAAAACTCGATTCGCGTGCCGCTGTTCATCAGCAGCCCCGATGGCAAAGCAGGCCAGCGTGTCAGCGCCAACTGCGGCTTGGTCGATATGCTACCAACGCTCTTGGATTTGGCGACAGGCGGCAAGCCGCCTCCACTCGTCGATCACTGCGATGGGCATAGTCTGGCGAACTGGCTGCACGGTACGGACGCAGCGTGGAAGGACGAAGCGCTCATCGAATTCACCAGCGAAGGCGTGCATGCGCCCGCCTTTATTCTGCGCAAGGGCAAGTACAAATATGTGTATTGCGAGGGTGATCCTGGCATGTTGTTTGACCTGCAAAACGATCCGCACGAATTACACAATCTGTGCCAAGAGCAGGAGTTCACAGAGCTGGCAGCCAATTTGGTTACTGAGATCGAAACCCGCTTTACACCCAGCAAAGTCAAAGCCAATGTGCTGGCCAGTCAAAAACGCAGGCTGTTTTTGCACAGCGCCTTACTCAAAGGGCAGCACACACCGTGGGACTACCAAGTGCGCAAGGATGCCGCCAAGCAATACGTGCGCAGTTCCGCAACTACCAGCACCACGGCCACCAAGGCTAAAGCGCGCTTCCCGTTCGTTCCAACCACGCCGCCCGATACGCCGCGTCACCTTCATTAGGAGATTTTTATGTTCAGTACGCTCAAACTCTCTCGCATCGCCGCCGTTTTCGCAAGTGCGCTGCTCGCCGCCGCCGTGCAGGCGCAAACCTATCCTGCCAAGCCTGTGCGCGTAGTCGTGCCGTTTCCAGCAGGCGGCATTGTCGATATCTTGACCCGCGCAGTCACCGAAAAAATGGCGTCTAGCTGGGGGCAGCCCATCATTGTGGAGACCAAACCTGGCGCTGGTGCACTCATCGGCACCGAGGCCGTAGCAAACGCCGCACCAGATGGCTACACCTTTTTAGTCGCCAGCATTACGGGGGCAGTCGGACCAATCATTAACCCGCAATTCAAGTACGACTTGCGCAAGGACTTTACGGCGGTTGGGATGTTTGCCACAGCCCCCAATATTGTTGTCGTACCCACCACGCTTGGCATAAATACCATGGCTGAGCTGGTCGAGTCGGCACGCAAGAATCCAGGCAAGTTGAACTACGCGCATTCAGGCGCGGGATCGACCAATCACTTGCCTGTGGAGTTTTTAAAAATGTCGCGCAAGCTCTTTATCGTGCCCATTTTGTACCGTGGGCAGCCGCAAGCAGTGACCGATGTTTTGGGTGGTCAGATTCAATTATTAGTTGCCGCGCCTGCCCTCTTAGCGCCGCATGTGAAGTCGGGAAAACTCAAAGGTATCGCAGTGACCTCCAGCAAACGCTTGGAGGATTTGCCCAGCGTTCCTACTCTTACAGAAGTCGGGTTTGGCGATGTACTGGGCGGCTCGGGCTGGTTTGGCATCGTCGCGCCAAAAAGCACACCTGCTGACATCGTGCGCCGCTTTAACGAAGAGCTAAACGCTGCCGTGAAATCGCCCGATGTGATTGAACGATTAAAAAAGGCTTATGCCTTTCCCGAGTCCGGAACACCAGAAGACTTCACCAAATTTTTATCTGATGAAGGCGTGCGTTGGACGAAATTGGTGAAGGATGCCAATATCAAAATCGAATAGCCCATCACAACCATATTTAAATAAACCCTAGACTATGAACACACCACACCACAAACTCACTCGCAGGGCATCACTGGCATCACTGCTCGGTGCGATGCTCACGCCCTATGCCGTGCATGCTCAAGAGTGGCCTGCCAAATCCATTACCTTTGTCGTCCCATTTCCACCAGGCGGGTCCAACGATTTGGCCGCCCGTGTAGTGGCCGAAGGTGTGCGTAAGCGCCTTGGCCAGTCCGTATTGATTGACAACAAAGCAGGCGCCAATGGTGCATTGGGTGTAGAGGCTGTACTGCGTGCCCCGAAAGATCAGCACACCTTTTTGATTGCCTCGGATTCGGTCTCACTACTGCCGCTATTCCGACCCGCAACTTGGGATTTGACTAAAACATTTACCCCTATTGCTGCACTTTCGTTTCAGCCTATCGTGGTGGTGACTGCGCCCGCAACCGGCATCAAGTCAATCAAAGATTTACAGCTACTTGCCAAAAACAAACCCAATCAAGTCCCTTATGCCACTTCGGGACAAGGTTCGCTGCAGCATTTGGTCGGTGAACTTTTTTCACAACAACTAGGCATTGATCTGCTGCATGTGCCCTACAAGGGCGGCGGGCAAGCGGTGAACGATGTGATTGCAGGGCAAGTCTCCGTAGCAGTGCTGGGCGCAGCGGCGGTGCTGCCGCACATCAAGGCAGGAAAACTAATAGCACTCGCCGTGAGTACACGCAATCGTTCCCCCATGTTGCCAGACACACCGACCTTGATAGAAAGCGGTGCCAGCGATGTCGATGTGCCGCAGTGGTCAGCCTTGTTTGCACTGGGCGATACGCCTGCGCCTGTACTGACCAAATTACGCAAGAGTGTTGAAGAAACACTGGCCGAGCCCGAAATCAAACAGCGCTTTGGCAATGCCGCCATGGACACCAGCAGCATGCCACCCGATGTCTTTTTGCAGCGCATGATTCAAGATCGTGATCGCTGGGCGAAGTTAATCAAGGCTCGCAAAATTTCAATGGAATAAAGATGTCGCCAACTAAAAAACCAAACATCGTTTTAATACTGGCAGATAACCTGGGCTGGGGAGAGCTGGGCTGCTACGGCGGCGGGGCGCTGCGTGGCGCACCCACACCGCGCATTGACGCCTTAGCCACAGAGGGTATGAAATTTTTAAACTTCAATGTGGAAAGCGACTGCGTGCCGACGCGCTCGGCCTTGATGACTGGTAGACACCCTATTCGCACTGGTGCGCTTCAGTCCGTCCCAGCTGGATTGCCACAAGGCATTCACCCGTGGGAGCGGACTCTGCCGCAAGTTTTAAAAGAAGCAGGCTACGCAACAGGTATGTTTGGTAAATGGCATTTGGGTGACCGCGATGGACGCTTTCCGCACCAGCGCGGTTTTGATGAGTGGTACGGCATTCCGCGCACCACCAACGAGACCATGTTCACCTCGTCACCAGGCTTTGACCCCAGTGTTGTTGACTTGCCTTATGTCATGGAAGGCTTTGCAGGGCAAGCCGCAAAAGAAGTCGCCCCCTACGATCTACCCAAACGCCGCTTGATCGATAGCGAGTTGACAGAAAAAACCATTGATTTTATGCGCAGGCAAAAAGAGTCGAAGCAGCCCTTTTTTGCTTATGTCCCGCTCACGCATTTGCACTTTCCCACACTACCGCATCCCGATTTTTCGGGACGTAGTGCGGTGGGTGATTTTGCCGATTCAATGATGGAGATGGATCACCGCGTAGGGCAAATCTTGGATGCTGTCGATGCGCTGGGGCTTCGGGACGAAACACTGTTTATTTTTGCCAGCGACAACGGCCCCGAGTTTCGCAGACCTTGGCGCGGTACGGCAGGCCCTTGGAGCGGCACCTACCACACGGCCATGGAGGGCGGGCTACGCGTGCCACTCATCGTCCGCTGGCCTGGTCAAGTTGCACAAGCCGAAGTGACCGACGAGATCATTCACGTCACCGATTTGTTTTCAAGCTTGATTCAAGCTGGTGGTGGCAATGTACCGACAGATCGACCCATTGATGGCATCAATCAACTGCCCTTGTGGACAGGTGCGAGTCAAACCTCTGCCCGCGAAGGCTTTGTGTTTTACATTAAAAACGAAATGCGCGCCGCTAAATGGCGCAATTGGAAGATGCATTTCATTTATGAAGATGAACCCAATAGCGGAACCAAACATTTGGAGACGCCTTGGTTATTCAACATCAAGCGCGACCCCAAAGAAGAGACCGATGCCGCGATGGAGGACGGCTGGGTGCGAGGCCCCATCCGCAAAATGATCATGGCCTTCGATCAAACGCTCCGCGAACACAAGCCCATACCGCCTGGGATTGCCGATAGCTATAACCCAGCTAATCCCACTCATTCCTTTAGTCCAGTCAAATAAATAAAAACCAGCATCGAACTTACTGTATGCGTAAAACGAAAAATAGACTTCAATAAAACGATTGGACAGGATTGACTTTGGGAAAGTAATATATTTCTTTTGAATTAATTGGAGACATCTTTGGACATCGCCCGCTTTCCCCGCATCCGACTCGGTCATTTCCCGACTCCACTTGAGCCAATGGATAACCTAACGCGACTGCTTGGCGGGCCGCGTTTGTGGATCAAACGCGATGATTGCACGGGTCTTTCTAGTGGTGGCAACAAGACACGAAAACTGGAATTTTTAATGGCCGAAGCGCTTGCGCAAAAGGCGGACATCGTAATCACGCAGGGTGCAACACAGTCGAATCATGCTCGTCAAACTGTCGCGGCAGCGGCCAAACTGGGCATGCAGTGTCACATCTTGCTTGAAGATCGAACGGGCTACACCCAGTTCAATTACACAGCGAACGGTAACGTGCTGCTGGATCGGCTGCATGGTGCTACGGTAGAGCGCCGCGCCGGCGGTAGTGATATGCAGGCTGAGATGGAGCTCGTCGCCAAGCGGCTTCAGCAGGCTGGTCATCGGCCTTATGTGATTCCTGGTGGCGGATCAAATCCCGTCGGGGCACTGGGTTACGTGAATGCGGCGCTAGAGTTGGTGAACCAGTCGACTGAGTTGGGCCTGCGAATAGACCACTTAGTACATGCCACCGGGAGCTCAGGCACCCAAGCAGGTTTAGTGGTCGGCCTTCAAGCCATGCATAGTTCAATTCAACTATTGGGAATTGGTGTGCGTGCGCCTAAAGAAAAACAAGAAAGCATGATCTACGATTTAGCCTGTCGCACCTGGGCATATATGAAATTGACTGGCGAGCTACCTCGCGCCTCGGTTCAAGCCAACTGCGATTACGTGGGCGGCGGCTATGGCATCCCAACACCAGGCATGGTTGAGGCAGTCACGCTGCTGGCCAAGACCGAGGGCATCTTGCTTGACCCCGTTTATTCGGGCAAAGGCATGGCTGGCTTGATTGATCTGGTCCGCAAAGGCCATTTTGCAAAAGACCAAAACGTCGTATTTCTGCACACTGGCGGTTCGGTTGCGTTGTTCGGTTACCCCGACGTTTTTGGCCTAGAGACATCTTGAAGACTTAGCATTTGTATTTTTTTTATTAACAGGAGACACCATGAAACATCTACTTAAAACCCTTTTAATCGGCTCAGCAATCGCGCTCACCATAACGACTCAGGCTGTAGCACAGACCAAGGTTGTTATTGGCCACTTTGGCGATCCTGTGCCCTATAAAGCGCTTATTGCCAACGGAGCACTTGAAAAAGCCACGGGCTGGAAGATTGAGTGGCGTCAATTTGCTTCAGGCGCTGAGGTCAATGCGGCTATGGCTTCAGGCGGCATTCAGATTTCTGAAATAGGCTCTTCGCCATTGTCGTCTGGTCTTAGCTCTGGCATCGAATATCAGATGGTGTCGGTCGGCAAAGTTATTGATAGTTCGGAGGCATTGGTGAGCAGAAACGGCGCAGGTATTGAAAAGGGAGCCGATTTGAAAGGCAAGAAAATTGCCGTGCCCATTGGTTCAACCGCGCACTTCTCACTGATGGGCGCTTTAAAAATGTACGGCTTGACAGAAAAAGATGTCACTGTGCTTGGTATGTCGCCACCAGAAATTGCGGCTGCATGGGCGCAAAACGCAATTGATGCTGCTTTTGTTTGGGTTCCCGTTCAAGCCAAATTACGTGAAAACGGCAAGGTCATGGTTACTGCTGGTCAAGTTGCCAAAACGGGCTTCAATACATTCAACGGCTGGGTCGTGCATAACAAGTTCCAAACGCCGGCTAATCGCGCAGGCATCGTTAACTTTTTCAAGGCTATGAATGAAATCAATGGCGATTACATGAAGAATAAAGCCACATGGAACACTGACTCTGACAAAATTAAAGCAGTTGCTGCCAGCGTAGGTGTCACGCCGGCTGCTGTCGTGTCCATGCTCGACGGCACCATTTACCCTGATGGAGATTTGAACATGTCAGCAGCTTGGATGGGCGGCGGTGCAGCTGCCACGATCAAATCGACGGCCGAGTTTCTGAAGGGCGCGGGTCGTATTAGTGCAACAGCAGACAATTACAACAAGTTTGTCAACCCTGAGTTTGCTAAAGCAGCTACAGGCAAATAAGCCACTTCTGTATCTTCTGACCTGACCCAGTCTGATCTGGGTCGGGGCAGTGCGTCCTGTTAAACCTTTTGAGGCTTCATATGACATCACTTGCCATTAAAAACGCGTCGGTGTTCTACCCCGTTGCAGGTAAACCGCCCGTTCACGCGCTCAAAGAAATCAACCTCGAGATTCATGAGAAAGAGTTTGTGGTGGCGTTGGGAGCATCGGGCTGCGGCAAGTCAACACTGCTAAACCTGATTGCGGGATTCATGGCGCCTAGTGAAGGTGAAATATCCTTGAACGGCAGGGTTGTCACGGGTCCAGGCGCAGACCGCTCGGTGGTGTTTCAAAAGCATGCCCTGTTGCCGTGGTTGAACGTGCTGGACAACGTAGCCTTTGGCTTGAAAATTCAAGGCCATGACAAAGCCAAGCGCGAAGGCATCGCGCGCGACTTTATCAAACTACTGGGTCTTGAACAGTTTGAACAATCGGCCACTTATGAGCTGTCGGGCGGTATGCAACAGCGCGTTGGCATTGCCCGGGCGCTGACCAGTGACCCCGCTATTTTGCTGATGGACGAGCCGCTGGGCGCGCTCGATGCGCTGACGCGCGAGCGAGCGCAAGAGCTGATTTTGAAAGTCTGGCGCGACACCGGCAAGATGGTCTTTTTTATCACCCACAGCGTGGAAGAAGCGCTGTTCATGGGCACCAAACTGATTGTGATGTCTCCTCGTCCTGGCCGTATTTCTCACGTCTTCGACTTACCCTTTAGTCGGCGCTATTTTGAAACTGGCAATGCCAGAGCGATCAAAGCGTCCCCAGAGTTTATTGGCCTCAGAGAAGAGATTTTGCAGATCATCTTTGCTGACGAAGCAGGAGCCCATCATGAGTGATACCCCAACAAATTCTGGCAATGGCCTATGGGCCAGCCTCATGAAGGCCAAGCCAGCCAAGCCCGGCGAAATATATGGCGTGCCTGGCCAGGGTGACAGTTTGAAAATCAGCGCCGTCGTGTTTGCTAGCTTGATCCTTTTCTGGTGGTTTATTACGTACATCGGCTTCGTCAAGCCGCTTTTTTTGCCTTCCCCGATGGCCGTGATCGACGCTTTTCTGACCATGCTGAGAGATGGTTTTACCGGTGCCAGCTTTTGGGAACACACCTGGGTCAGCACGCTGCGGGTTTTCGGCGCGTTCTTGCTGGCTTGCGTTATCGGGATTCCGTTGGGCATTGCCATGGGTATGAGCCCGGTGGCGCGCGGTATTTTTGACCCACCGATTGAGTTTTACCGCCCGATTCCACCACTGGCTTACCTGCCGCTCATGATCATCTGGTTTGGTATTGACGAGTTGTCCAAGGTGCTGCTGATTTTTCTGTCGGTCCTCGCACCGATGGCCTTGGGTGCCCGTGCTGGCGTCAAGTCGGCGGCGATTGAACAGATTCATGCGGCCTACTCGTTTGGCGCCACCCGCTGGCAAGTGATTCGCATGGTTGTTTTGCCGTCTGCGATGCCAGAGATCTTTACCGCCATGCGTGTCGGCATCGGCTTTGGGTGGACCACACTGGTGGCAGCCGAAATGGTCGCCGCTACCTCTGGCTTGGGTTATACGGTTTTGTCTGCGTCTAGGTTTTTGCAGACGCCGATTGTCATCATGGGCATTGTGGTGATCGCGATGATTGCCTATGGCTTTGATCATCTGGTGCGTTTTGTTGAGCGCCGTGTTGTGCCTTGGAAGGGTCGTGTGTGACCGTGCCTATCCTTCCACATAGACGGATGGGTGTAGGCCTGACACTGGTACTTGTTCACGGCTATTTGGGTGGTTCGAGTCAATGGGATGCCCAGGTTAAGTTTCTGAGCCAACACTTTGATGTCATTGCGGTGGATTTAGCCGGCTACGGCAACGCCAACCACCTGACAGCCCCCACCGAAATGACCGCGCATGCCCAAGCTGTATTGACTACCCTTGATCAGCTAGGTGTCGAATGCTTTCATTTGCTAGGCCACTCAATGGGCGGAATGGTGGCTCAAGAAATCGTTAGCCTTGCACCCTCAAGGGTGAGCAAACTGGTGCTTTACGCGACAGGGCCTCAGGGCAGCATCCCTGGGCGGTTCGAGACCATGGCACGCTCACGCGAGCGACTGGCCGAAGACGGTATGGAGCGCACCGCTAGGCGCATTTGTGCGACCTGGCTACTTGACAACGAGGCCTCGCGAGCCTACGAGTCACTGGCCACTCTAGCCACCCGCTCCAGTGAGCAGGCGGCACGCGCCGGGCTGATGGCCATGGAGGGCTGGGATGGTCGCGACCGCCTAAGTGTGATTCAACAACCTACCTTGGTCGTGTGGGGTGAGCGTGATCGTTCCTATAGTTGGTCACAAATTGAAAAACTGTGGCGCACCATCCCTAATGCCAGCCTTGCCGTATTGCCTGCGTGCTCCCATGCACTTCATCTGGAGCGAACAGCGTTGTTTCACACTTTGCTGCTTGAGTTCTTACTCTAGAACCAAGCCGCTGGGAGACCTTGAAATAGCCCAGGCACTGGGTTTATGCAGATCTAGTTGCCAGTGATAATCTGCGCAACTAAGGGGAGACGGCATTGGAACTGAAATGGCTTGACGACTACATTGCACTGATCGAAACGGGAAGCTTCTCTGCAGCCGCTGAGCGTCGACATGTTTCTCAACCAGCCTTCTCGCGCCGCATTCAAATGCTCGAGGACTGGCTGGGCGTTACCCTCATTGACCGCGCGCGCAAGCCGCTCCAGTTCACGCCCGTGGCCAAGGACAATCAACTTGAATTTCGCCACTTGGTGGCACGTATCTATGAATTTCGTGCCATTCTCAAGTCCGAGTCGCTGGACAGCGCAGGCATAACCATCGCAGCGCAACACACGCTAGCCGCGTCATTTGTGCCCAGCTTTCTCACTCGGCTTCGACAATTGGACATTGACAAGAATTTTAGGATTCGTTCTGAGAACCGCTCAGACAGCGTCGCGATATTGATGCGTGGCGAGGCCGAGATACTGATTACCTATGAGACGCAGCAGTCGCTCTGCAACATTTCAGATCAACAGGCTTTGCGCCACGTACTCGGTCAGGATGAGCTGAAGCTCGTGGCCAGCCCTCAATTGCACAAAGTCTTGAGCACGATCGCTTCCGGCAATCGCGTACCCATGCTGTGTTATCCGCCTGACAGTTTCTTCGGTCAAGCAGTGCGTGCCGAGGTCTTGCCTGATCTGATGCGTCGGCAACAGGTGATCGTTCGCTGTGTGAGCGAGTTCGCGATGGGGCTACGCGAGCTAGCATTGATCAGTCAGGGAGCAGCCTGGTTGCCGGCCTCGCTGATCCAAGACGATCTGGCACAAGGCAGACTATTGCCTCTGAACCAGCTCGCCCACTCAGTTCCGTTGGAGATAGTCGCTTTCTTTGCCATCCTGAAGGGTGAGCGTGGCGATTTTTTACAACACTGTTATGAATGGATAGCATTGAATTGGGAGACTAACCTGTAAGGCTCAAGCTCCCAAGCTAAATACCAGCACGCCGACAAGCACAAAAGCTGCAATAAACAAGGTCTCGCCAATCAGCATGATGACGGGTTGCCAGCCCAGTTTGACGAGGTCTTCAAAGCTGGTTTTGATGCCTGCGGCGGCGATGGCGACCACCAAAAATCCGCGTGACACATCGCCTGCTAGTTTGGCCATAGGAGGTTGAATCACGCCGGCGGTAGCCAACAGGACGAGCACGATAAAGGCCATTAAAAAGCCTGGGATGAGCGGTACTTTTTGCTCAGTAACTTGAATGGCGGGATGGCGGCGATAGGCCACGACCACGACGACCACGACGGGCATAAGTAGCATCACGCGAAAGAGTTTGACTAGTGTGGCTGTATCGCCTGCCTCGGAACCCAACATCATGCCGGCTGCGACGACTTGCGCCACATCGTGAATCGTGCCGCCCAGCACAATGCCAGAGGCTTGCGGCGAGAAGCCCAATAGCTGCAGCGAGAAGGGGTAGATCACCATCGCAATGGTGGACAGCACCGTCACGCCCACAACGACCAGCAAGGTAAAGCGCTCGTTGTCCTTGGTTTGCGGTAGCACGCTCGATATCGCCATCGCTGCCGAAGCACCGCAGATGGCGACCGAGCCGCCCGTGAGCACACCATCTGCTGCGGGGCGACCTAGCCACTTTGCCAGCAAGATGCCAAAGCCAATCGTAGCGGCCAGTGCCAATGCCACGACCAGCGCCGTGCCTAGCCCCAATTGGCTGACTTGGTCAAACGTAATCCGTGCGCCCAAAAGCGCTACGCCGCAGCGCAACACGGTTCTTCCGCAAAAGTCCACACCTTTTTTAATTTGCGGATGGCTCATTAAAAAGTGAAACGACAAACCAATCAAGAGCGCATAAAGCAACTGCGGGCCGCCGTAGTGACTGGACAAAAACGTAGAGGCCAATGCGATGACGACGCAGACCATGGTGCCTGGCAGGTGAAGTGCGAGCCATTGACGTGCGCGTTGCAGGTGAGCGGTAGGGTTCAAGGATAAGGACATCGATTAGCTCCGTTTGGATAGCAAGCTGACATAGTCGTGATGCTGCGTATTGATGGTTGAAATTCGGTACTCCACGGGTTTGTCGCCAAAGGTAAAGGCGGTGCGGTGGACCTCGAGTACGGGCAGGCTAGGTGGCAAACCAAGTACGCGACAGGCTTCGCGACTGGCTGGGATCGCGCGAGCGCGCTCTTGTGCCCGCAGCACGGTAATCGCAAACTCTCTTTGAAAAAGGTTGTAGACGGTGCTGGTGCGCTCTATAAATTGCTGATGTGTGAGACCCTTGAAAGTTATGGCTGAAATAGTCAATCGATCGAAAATCACAGGGCGACCTAAGAGCTTGAGTCGATTGTCAATACGGAAAACAGGATCGCCCAATCGAATGCCAAGAGCAGTCGCCTCATCCTCATTGGCACGCATTTTTTCAAACGACAGACATTCAACTTCAGGGTATTCGTGCTCTTGCGACAAATCTTGATCGCGTTTCTCTACGTGAAAAAACTGAAACAAAAATCTATCACTGTTGTGCATGGTCACAAACGTGCCCTTACCCTGACGGCGAACAAGGACGTTTTCAGCCACTAATTCATCCACGGCCTTTCGCAGTGTTCCAATGCTTACTTGCAAGCTACTGGCCATGCTTGCTTCGTTGGGCAGGCAATCTGCGGGGGCGTAGTGCCCACCTTCAATGAGCTTAATTAAGCTGCGCTTGACTTGCCGATACAGCGGCGTGCCATCGACTCCTGCAACAGGAGCCAATTCCAATGGGGTACTCGTTTTGCCACTTAACTTTTTCATTCGCTCATTTTAAAGCCAATAGACAGAATCATACAAGTCATATATATGACATGGTTGACATCATTGAATTCTTAGATAAACTGCCCATTCCCTCAACTTTTTTAATGGAGCCTCCATGATTCATTGCGTCCTACACGATCCAAACGACAGCGTTGCTGTCGTGGTTACCGAAAACGTCAAAGCTGGTTCGCAGCTCACGGCCTTGATTCTTGATGAAAACCGCACGATTCAAATTCCGTGCGCCGCCGATATTCCACTCGGCCATAAAGTGGCCATGCGCGATATGGCTGTGGGCGACACCGTCATCAAATATGGCGTGGACATTGGCAAAGTGGTTGCCGCCATCAAGACAGGCGAGCACGCACACGTACACAACATCAAGACCAAGCGCTGGTAAGCCCTCGCTCCTCATCAAACACAAGGAAACAACATGTCATTTCTAACTAAAGACTCAACCTTTTGGGGTTTTCGCCGTGAAAACGGCCGCGTAGGCGTTCGCAATCACGTCGTGATTTTGCCGCTCGATGACCTCTCCAATTCCGCTGCCGAAGCCGTCGCGCACAACATCAAGGGCACGATGGCGATCCCGCATCCTTATGGCCGTTTGCAGTTTGGTGCTGATCTCGATTTGCATTTTGCGACGCTCATTGGCGCAGGCTCCAACCCCAATGTCGCCGCTGTGGTGGTGATTGGTATTGAGGACGAGTGGACACGCAAAGTCGTCGAAGGTATTGCTAAAACAGGTAAGCCTGTTGTGGGCTTTGGTATCGAAGGTCACGGCGATCACGAAACCATCATGAAGGCTTCTAAAGTGGCCAAGCAATACGTTCAGCACGCCACAGCGCAGCACCGTGTCGAGTGCCCCATCTCTGAGCTATGGGTCTCCACCAAGTGCGGCGAGTCTGATACCACGTCGGGCTGCGGTGCAAATCCAACCTGCGGTAACGCGTTCGATACTTTGCATGGCCTTGGCACCACCTTGGTCTTTGGCGAGACATCAGAAATCACGGGCGGCGAAAGCATTGTGGCGGCTCGCTGCGCGACTGACAAAGTGCGCGATGAGTTCATGGCTATGTTCAATCGCTACCAAGGCATGATTGAGCGCAACAAGACGACAGATTTGTCGGACTCGCAACCTACCAAGGGCAATATCGCCGGCGGTTTGACCACGATCGAAGAAAAAGCGCTGGGCAACATCCAAAAGATTGGCAAAAAGTGTACCGTGGACGGTGTGCTGGATAAGGCCGAAATGCCAAGCCATCCAGGTCTTTGGTTTATGGACTCCTCGTCCGCTGCCGCTGAAATGGTGACCTTGTGCGCTGCCGCTGGATTTGTCGTTCACTTCTTCCCCACAGGCCAAGGCAATGTGATTGGCAACGCGATAGTTCCTGTCATTAAGGTCTGTGCTAACCCACGCACCGTTCGCACCATGAGCGAGCACATTGACGTGGATTGCTCGGGCCTCTTGCAGCGCGAGCGCACCATGGACGAAACGGGTGACCAATTGCTAGAAGTGATGATGCAAACTATCAACGGTCGCTTCACCGCTGCCGAAGCGTTGGGACACCGCGAGTTTGTGATGACACGTTTGTTTGAATCGGCATAAGTTGGCACGCATCCACCTAGCTGAACTTACCGCCCTTGTGGCGGCGCGGCTAGCGCAGGCGGGTGCTAACGAGGCAATGGCCAAGAGTACGGCCATTGCCTTGGTTCTGGCAGAGGCGCAAGGCCTTGGCTCGCACGGCTTATCACGTGTTAGCCAATATGTCACTCACTTAAAAAATGGCCGCGCCAATGGTGCGGCCATTCCTTTTGTTGCCCGGCAAAAAGGCGGTGCGGTACTGATCGATGCACAGGAAGGCTTGGCTTTTCCTGCTTGCGATTTAGCCATCCAAGTAGCCATTGATGCCGCCAAAACTAATGGCGTGGCGTTTGCAGGCGTGGTTCGCAGCCACCACTGCGGCGTGGTGGTCGATCACCTCCGAGCTGTCGCTGCTGCAGGCATGGTAGGCATTGGCTTTGCTAACTCCCCCGCCGCCATGGCTGCTGCGGGCGGACGGCATCCTATTTTTGGCACGAATCCCATTGCGGCTATTTTCCCAAGGCGCGGATATCCCCCCTTGATGATTGATTTGAGCTTGAGCGAAGTCGCTCGCGGCAAGCTAATGGTGGCCGCCAAGGAAAACCGTGCCATCCCTATAGGTTGGGCGCTTGATTCCGAAGGACAACCAACAAAAGACGCGCAAGCGGGTTTAGCCGGCTCCATGTTGCCATTTGGTAGCAGCTCTGGCACAGCTGCAGCTGGCTCCCCCAAAGGTGCAATGCTGGCGCTGATGGTGGAGTTACTCGTCACAGCGGTGATTGGCGCACATTTTGGCTATGAGGCCTCCAGCTTTTTTGAGGGCGAGGGAAACAGGCCAGGCCTAGGCCAGGCCTTTATCGTGATTGATCCGAGGGCAATGGCAGGGCAAGATCAATTTTTAGATCGTGTTGAAGTGCTAGTCACGGAGATGCTGCGAGATGAAGGCGTCCGCTTACCCGGCGCGCGGCGTGAAGCTTTGCGATTACAAGCAGTTACCGATGGACTGGAAGTGGCAACGGCCTTATTGGATAGTTGGATAATTAAGTAACGGCAAAATAGTGCAGTCGACTGAATTGCAACGGAAACATAATTCATGCATCCCATTTCCAAAGGCATGACATGACTACCGTTTCCAGCACCCTAGTTGACTACCGCACCAGCCCAGACCAATACAAGCATTGGTCCTACAAAGTCGAGGGTCGCGTGGCGACGCTCAGCCTCAATATCAACGAAGACGCGGGCATCCGCCCTGGTTACAAACTCAAACTCAACTCTTACGATTTGGGCGTGGATATTGAACTACATGACGCACTGCAGCGCATTCGTTTTTGCCATCCTGATGTGGCGACCGTGGTGGTGACATCTGGCAAAGACCGCATCTTTTGCTCGGGCGCCAACATCTTCATGCTGGGCTTATCTACCCATGCTTGGAAAGTGAACTTCTGCAAGTTCACCAACGAAACCCGTAACGGCATGGAAGACTCCAGCCAGCACGACGGGCTCAAATTTTTGGCGGCTGTGAACGGTGCTTGTGCAGGCGGCGGGTACGAGCTGGCGCTGGCTTGCGATGAAATCTATTTGATCGACGACCGTAGCTCGGCTGTGTCACTACCCGAAGTGCCGCTGCTCGGCGTACTGCCAGGCACAGGCGGCCTGACCCGCGTGACAGATAAACGCAAAGTACGTCACGATTTGGCCGATATTTTTTGCACTAGCGTCGATGGCGTTCGCGGACAGCGGGCCGTGGAGTGGCGCTTGGTCGATAAAGCGATTAAGACATCCGAGTTCAGTGCTGGCATTGCTAAGCGGGCTGAGGAATTGGTAGCCGCTTCGGGGCGTGTAGCTAGCGCCGACGTTGGCAAATCCAAAGGAGTCGAGTGGACGCGTGTAGAGCGTGAGTTGTCAGCGGATGGCAACACGCTCAACTACAAAACGGTTCAAGTGTCGATTGACCGCGCCAAGCGTACCGTGAGCTTGACCGTGCTTGCACCCAACATCTCGCACGCCAACACGCCGCCGCAGATGAATGTGGCTGATATAGAAGCGGCAGGCGTGACTTGGTGGCCACTGCAATTGGCACGTGAACTGGACGATGCCATCTTGCACCTGCGTACCAACGAGAGTGAGATGGGCCTCTGGTTGCTCAAATCCAAAGGTGATGCCGCCGCTGTGCTGGCATCCGATGCAACGCTGATCGCAAACAAAAACCACTGGCTGGTTCGTGCCACGATCGGCCATTTGCGCCGTACCTTTTCGCGCATTGATGTGTCCTCGCGCTCACTGTTTGCGGTGATTGAGCAAGGCTCTTGCTTTGTCGGCTCACTCTTGGAAATCGCCCTCGCCGCTGATCGCAGCTATATGTACTGTGAGCAAGGCGCTGCCAACAATCCGCACGTCACCGTGAACGATTGCAACTTCGGCATGTTCCCGATGGCGACCGATCAATCACGTTTGCAACGTCGTTTCTACGAAGAATCGCCCGCACTAAATGCCGTGCAGGCCACATCTGGTAAGGCTTTGGATGGTACTGCTGCACTTGAGCTAGGTTTAGTCACCGCCGCGCCGGACGACATTGACTGGGCCGACGAAGTGCGTATCGCCTGCGAAGAGCGCATTGCGCTGTCACCAGATTCGCTCACGGGCTTAGAAGCCAATCTTCGCTTTAACGGCAAAGAGACGATGGTGACGCGCGTGTTTGGTCGCCTCTCTGCATGGCAAAACTGGATTTTTGTACGTCCGAACGCCAGCGGCGATAAGGGTGCGCTGAAGCTATACGGCAAGGGCGAGAAGGCTCAATTTGATATGAATCGCGTTTAATTTTTAAGAAGGAAATCATCATGTCCGCTATCGACTACCAAGAAAAAATCCCTAACAACGTCAACCTCCACGAGGACAAAACGCTCCAGCGCGCGCTAGAGCACTGGCAGCCTAACTACGTGGAGTGGTGGAAGGACGTAGGCCCTAAAGATTCAAACGAGAGTGATGTTTATTTGCGTACTGCGATCAGCGTTGACCCCGCAGGCTGGGCAACTTTTGGTCACACGAAAATGCCTGACTACCGCTGGGGCATTTTTATGAACGATCGCATTGCTGACCGCAAAGTTGGCTTTGGCGAGCAACTGGGCAAGGACGTTTGGCAAGAAGTGCCAGGCGAGCACCGCGCTAATTTGCGCCGAATCATCGTGACGCAGGGTGACACCGAGCCTGCATCGGTGGAGCAGCAGCGTCATTTGGGACTCACCGCGCCGTCGATGTACGACCTGCGTAATTTGTACCAAATCAACGTCGAAGAAGGACGTCACCTGTGGGCGATGGTGTTTTTGCTGCACAAATACTTTGGCCGCGATGGTCGCGAAGAAGGTGACGCACTCTTAGACCGCCGCTCGGGCGACGCGAACAATCCGCGTATCTTGGGCGCGTTTAATGAGCAAACGCCTGATTGGTTGGCGTTTTTTATGTTCACGTATTTCACCGACCGCGACGGCAAGTTCCAATTGAACGCGCTGGCCGAGTCGGCATTTGATCCGCTCTCGCGCACGACCAAATTTATGTTGACCGAAGAGGCGCACCACATGTTTGTGGGCGAGTCGGGCATTAGCCGTGTGGTGCAGCGCACCTGCCAAGTGATGAATGAGCTGAAGACCGATGACCCCGCAAAGCTCCGTGCAGCGGGCGTTATCGACTTGCCCACAGTGCAGCGCTATCTCAATTTCCACTACAGCGTGACGATTGATTTGTTTGGCGCAGACGAGTCCAGCAACGCGGCGATCTTCTACAACTCGGGACTCAAAGGTCGCTACAACGAGGACAAACGCACGGACGACCACCGCCTTGGCAATCAAACCTACAAGGTGTTGGAAGTGAAGAATGGCAGCTTGCAAGAAAAAGAAGTACCGATGCTCAATGCGCTGAACGAAGTGCTGCGCGACGACTTTATTACCGACTCGGTCGCAGGTGTGGATCGTTGGAACAAAGTGATTGCCAAAGCGGGCATCAATGCAAAACTCACTGTGCCACACAAAGCATTCAATCGCAAAATTGGCGCACTCGCAGGACTCAAACTGTCGCCACAAGGTCAAGTCGTGAGCGATGTCGAGTGGGCAGCGGGTCAAGACCAGTGGCTGCCATCCAGCGGCGACCGCGCTTATGTCTCAAGCCTAATGAGCCGTGTAGTCGAGCCAGGTAAATTTGCTAATTGGATTGCGCCGCCTGCGCTGGGCATTAACCGCCAGCCAGTAGACTTCGAGTACGTTCGATTTAACTAACCAACCAGCCGAGGCGCTATGCAGCAAACCATCATTCGTCAGCACCTGATTGACCCTGAAATCTGCATTCGCTGCAACACTTGCGAGGCCACGTGCCCCGTGGGTGCGATTACGCACGACTCGCGTAACTACGTGGTCAATGCCGATATCTGTAACGGCTGCGAGGCCTGCGTGCCGCCTTGCCCCACGGGGTCGATTGACAACTGGCACGCCATGCCAAAAGAACAGGCGTACACGGTTGAGGCGCAGCTAGGGTGGGATGAATTGCCTGCCAAGCTGGAGGGCATATCGCTTCAGGCTTTCGAGAGCCTTGCTCCTGCAAGCCAATCTGCGATTGGCCTAGCGGGCAGTGCATCCTCGAATACACAGCTAGGTAGCATCATTGCACCGCATTCTGCTGCCGTGCCCGTCACCAACACGCACGCACCTAAAAATCCGATTAC
>JANPAS010000128.1:0-2012 GCA_031430035.1 Comamonadaceae bacterium
GCCGGATGCAGCGTTACTGCCTTTAGCATATCGCCAAAACGCAGCGCGATATTCGGGCGGATCGCGTCTTCGATCAACGTGCCGGGCAACAGCGCCAACTGCCGCTTGCGCGCGGTCGTGCTGAAATGATCGCCCCAAAACCGCACCAGCCGTTCGCGAAACCCGTCCGCGCCATCCACCGCGCGGGCAAAACTGGCCTTTGCAGCACCCAGCGCCGCGCGGTCCGATACCCTGATCGCCTCGCGGTATTGCGGCTTTTTCGCCGGATCGTTTTTCTGGGCTTTGCGCGTGGCCTCGATATCGCGCAACAGAGGCATAGCCGCAGTAAACCCCATGCCGGGGTGGCGCTGCGCCATAAGGTCAGGCCCGCCAAGGTCCGCCATCAGCGCGCCCTCATCCGTTGCTGCGCCGTCTGGCAAAGGCAGGCCATAGCCAAACCGAAACGCTATCGTGGTAGGGTCTTGCGCCATCGCGATTTCCTTCGGTTGCGGCCACATCGGGCCTGATCACCATAAGGCATTAACGCAAGGCCCTGCGCTTTCCGTCGCTAGCGATCAAACCTGAAATCAGATGGATACCAATGCAGCCCGTCGAAATCGGCCTTGCCAAGGTCCACCCCGGCCTGCCGCAAGGCCGCATACCCCATCGTGAGATGAAAGAAGAAATTCGGCAAACCAAACAGATGCAAGTATTCCGCCCCGGTTTGTTCCAGATCGGCAAAGCCCGCACGGTGCTGGATAATCCTATCCTCCGCACCTTCAAAATCCGCCGGTTTCATCGCCCCCAGATGCGCGCGGGCCACGGCCATGCGGGGGGCCAAGGCCTGCGGCAGGTCGGGAATTTCCAACCCTGCCAGCGGATACACCGTGCGCATGGCAAACCCCGCCGCCGTCGAAAACTGCTGCGCCACTGGAAAACCATCGGCAATCTGCGCTGCCATCCCCTCTGCCCCGGCCTTTTCCACGAGTCCGGCCACCTGCCCCAGGTAATGCCGAAAGACGGGAACTGAGGCGGTGTAGAGGGGGTGCATTAACTCTCCTTCGGGACCACGCGCAGGTGCAGATCGCGCAGTTGCGCATTCAGTGGTTCCGATGGCGCGCCCATCAACAGGTCTTCGGCGCGTTGGTTCATCGGGAACATGATCACTTCGCGAATGTTCGCTTCATCGGCCAGCAGCATCACGATCCGGTCGATCCCGGCGGCACAACCCCCGTGCGGCGGGGCACCATATTTGAACGCCTTCACCATGCCGCCAAAGCGTTTTTCCACTTCCGACGCAGGGTATCCCGCAAGTTCGAACGCTTTGAACATAATCTCTGGCTTATGGTTTCTGATCCCACCTGAGATCAACTCATACCCGTTACAGGCCAGATCATACTGATAGGCATAAACCGCAAGCGGATCACCGCTTAACGCCGCCATCCCGCCTTGGGGCATCGAGAACGGGTTGTGGCTGAAATCAATCTTGCCCTCATCGGTTTTCTCATACATCGGGAAATCGACGATCCACGCGAATTTGAAGCAATTCTGTTCGGTCAGGTTCAATTCCCGCCCAATCTCATTGCGCGCCCGGCCTGCGACGGCTTCGAATTGATCCGGCCGTCCCCCAAGGAAGAAGGCGGCATCGCCGAGGCCAAGGCCGAGTTGCTGGCGAATGGCTTCAGTGCGCTCTGGGCCGATGTTTTTGGCCACCGGACCAGCAGCTTCCATGCCTGAGCCATCCTCGGCGTTGCGCCAAAGGATATACCCCATTCCCGGCAGACCCTCTTTCTGCGCAAAGGAATTCATGCGGTCACAGAACTTGCGACTGCCGCCAGTCGGCGCAGGAATGGCTCGTATTTCGGTGCCCTCAGTCTCCAGCAGCTTGGCGAAAATCGCGAAGCCAGAGCCGGCGAAATGCTCCGATACCTCCTGCATCTTGATCGGGTTGCGCAGGTCGGGCTTGTCGCTGCCATACCATTTCAGCGAATCCCGATACGCGATCTTGGTCCAATCGGAATAGGTCTTTTTCC
>JANPAS010000129.1:0-6754 GCA_031430035.1 Comamonadaceae bacterium
TGTGGCATCCAAAACAGCCAAGGCTGGACAAGATTTTTTTCCGCTTACCGTTGATTACCTTGAGAAAACCTACGCCGCAGGCAAGATTCCTGGCAGCTTTTTTAAGCGCGAAGCCAAGCCTTCCGAGTACGAAACACTCACTTCGCGTCTGATCGACCGCCCGATTCGCCCTCTGTTCCCAGAAGGCTTTTTTAACGAAGTGCAAGTGGTTGTTCACACGCTGTCTTTGAATCCTGATGTCGAAGGCGACATTCCAGCGCTCATCGCTACCAGCGCAGCCTTGGCGATTAGCGGCATCCCGTTTGCTGAGCCTATCGGCGCGGCGCGCGTAGCCTACATCAATAATGAGTATGTGCTGAACCCAAGCAATACGCAGCTCAAAGAGTCGCAAATGAATTTGGTGGTAGCAGGTACGGCTGGCGCAGTGCTGATGGTTGAGTCCGAAGCACAGCAATTGCCAGAAGAAGTGATGCTAGGCGCGGTCGTGTTTGGTCACGAAGCGGGCAACGTTGCGATCAACGCCATCCATGAACTCGTTCGCGATGCGGGCAAGCCAGCGTGGGATTGGACAGCACCTGCTAAAGACGAGCCTTTGATTGCTAAAGTGCAGGCTCTTGCCACTGATAAATTGGCCGCCGCTTACCAGCTGCGTAACAAACAACAGCGCACGCAAGCTTGCCGCCAAGCCACTGCAGATGTAATGGCAGCGCTGAAAGCTGAACAAACGCCATTTGACAGCGTAGCTGTTGAAGGCATGCTGTTTGATATCGAAGCAAAAATCGTTCGCAGCCAAATTTTGGCAGGCGAGCCGCGCATTGACGGCCGTGATACACGTACCGTTCGCGCGATTGAAATTCGCAACTCGGTTTTGCCACGCACCCACGGCTCTAGCCTGTTCACACGCGGCGAAACACAAGCTTTGGTCGTCACGACACTTGGCACTGAGCGCGACGCACAGCGTATCGACGCGCTGTCTGGCGAATATCAAGACAACTTCATCTTCCACTACAACATGCCTCCGTTCGCCACGGGCGAAACAGGCCGTGTCGGTACGCCTAAGCGCCGCGAAATCGGTCACGGTCGTTTGGCAAAGCGTGCCTTGATTGCCGTGTTGCCAACCAAAGAAGAGTTTCCGTACACGATGCGCGTGGTCTCCGAGATCACTGAATCAAACGGCTCCTCCTCAATGGCTTCGGTCTGCGGCGGCTGCCTCTCCATGATGGACGCTGGCGTGCCTTTGAAGGCGCACGTGGCAGGTATCGCCATGGGCTTGATTAAAGACGGCAACAAGTTTGCGGTGCTGACCGACATCTTGGGTGACGAAGATCATTTGGGCGATATGGACTTTAAAGTGGCGGGTACGACCAACGGTATTACCGCACTCCAGATGGACATCAAAATCCAAGGTATTACCAAAGAAATCATGCAAGTGGCCTTGGCTCAAGCCAAAGAAGCGCGCATGCACATTTTGGGCAAGATGCAAGAAGTGATGGCAGCGCCAAACGCAGAAGTGTCTGACTTCGCGCCGCGTTTGTACACACTCAAAATCAACCCTGAGAAGATTCGCGATGTCATCGGCAAAGGCGGAGCCGTCATTCGCGCACTGTGCGAAGAGACGGGTACACAAATCAACATCACCGACGAAGGCGTGGTGACCATTGCATCCAACGACACGGCTAAAGCCGAAGAAGCTAAGCGCCGCATCGAGATCATTACGGCGGAAGTCGAAATCGGTAAGGTCTACGAAGGCCCAGTCACCAAGTTGTTTGACTTTGGCGCGCTCGTCAACATCATGCCGGGGAAAGACGGATTACTCCACATCAGCCAAATCGCGCACGAGCGTGTCGAGAAAGTCAGCGACTATTTGGCCGAGGGTCAAATCGTCAAAGTCAAAGTCATGGAGACGGACGAAAAAGGCCGCGTGAAATTGTCGATGAAGGTGCTGATGGATCGTCCCGCCCAAGAGCAACAAGGCGAACAGCAATAAGACCATGCGTGCAGTCGAGATTACCTCCTTCGGCGCACCAGAAGTTCTGGTGCTGGGCACACGCCCTGATCCTGTAACGCCAGTTGCGGGTTCGGGTGAACTGCTCATTCGCGTCACAGCATCGGGCGTGAACCGCCCTGACGTTTTGCAGCGTACTGGCAACTATCCTGTGCCAGCGGGCGCGTCCGATATTCCTGGCCTAGAAGTGGCAGGAACGATTGTGGACGGGGACGCCAAGGCCATGCTAGACGCGGGTTTCAAGGTCGGTGATCGTGTGTGCGCGCTAGTAGCAGGCGGTGGCTATGCAGAACTCTGCATCGCTCCAGTGGGGCAATGTTTGCACACGCCAGAAGGCTTGACAGACATTGAAGCTGCATCGCTGCCAGAAACATTTTTTACCGTTTTTAGTAATGTGATGGATCGTGGCCGCCTACAAAAAGGCGAGACACTCCTCATTCAAGGCGGCACGAGTGGCATTGGCGTGACGGCGATTCAGATAGGCAAAGCCTTTGGTGCGACGGTCATCGCAACGGCTGGCTCGGATGAGAAATGCAAAGCTTGCTTAGATCTTGGTGCGGACTACGCGATCAACTACAAAACGCAAGATTTTGCGGCTGAATGCAAAACCATCACTGACGGCAAGGGTGTTGATGTCGTGCTCGATATGGTTGCAGGCGAATACGTGAAACGTGAAGTTGAATGTCTAGCGGAAGACGGACGCATCGTCATCATTGCCGTACAAGGCGGCACGAAGGCGGAAGCCAATGCTGGCCTCATTTTGCGCAAACGTCTCACGATTACGGGATCGACCTTGCGTGCGCGTTCGGTTGCCTTCAAGGCGGACATTGCCGCATCGCTCAAAGCGCGTGTGTGGCCACTCTTGGCAAACAAAACGATCAAACCTGTGCTGTTTAAAACTTTTGCGGCTGCAGAGGCGGCTGAAGCTCACAAGCTAATGGAATCGAATCAGCACATTGGCAAAATCGTTTTGACTTGGTAAACATCATGCGTACAAAACTCATTGCTGGCAATTGGAAAATGAACGGCTCGTTAGCTGATAACGAGGCGCTCTGCAAGGCAATACTAGCAGGGCTTGCAGAGCATGCTGCCTCGCAAGCCACAGCTGTTGCGGTCTGCGCGCCATCGGTTTATTTGGCTCAATTACAGGGTTTGCTTGCAGGCTCAAAGATCAGCCTTGGCAGCCAAGATATTTCCAGCCGTGACAAAGGCGCGTTCACAGGCGAGACTTCCGCCGCGATGCTCAAAGAATTTGGCGTGCGTTACGCCATTGTGGGTCACTCCGAACGCCGCCAGTATCACGTTGAAACAGACACGTTAGTTGCCTTGAAAGCCAAGGCGGCTTTGGCTGCTGGCATCACGCCGATTGTGTGCGTGGGCGAATCGCTCGCAGAGCGCGAATCAGGCAAAACCGAGGAAGTGGTGAAGCGCCAACTGGCCGCCGTCATCCACGAAAACGGGCACTGCATCAGCGAAATCGTCGTCGCGTACGAACCCGTTTGGGCCATTGGCACTGGCAAAACGGCAACGCCAGAGATGGCGCAAGCGGTTCACGCGGTACTGCGGGCGCAGCTTCATGCGGCAAGTCCCGTGGCAGCCGACCGCGTTCAGATTTTGTACGGCGGCAGCATGAATGCGGCAAATGCGGCATCACTGCTTGCAATGGCCGATATAGACGGCGGACTCATTGGCGGCGCAGCACTCAAAGCGGTTGATTTTTTAAGCATCATTGCAGCCGCCAAATAAACAGCGTCATTAGACTCACTTCTAAATTACTCAATAGGAAAATAAAACATGGATTCAATTTTAAATATCGTTCTCGCTATTCAAATGCTAGTGGCCGTCGTCATGATTGGCATGATCCTGATTCAACAGGGAAAAGGTGCCGACATGGGCGCAGCCTTTGGCTCGGGTTCATCAGGCTCACTCTTTGGCGCGTCGGGCGGCGCTAACTTTATGTCGCGCACCACAGGTATTTTGGCTGCTGTATTTTTTGTTTGCACGCTCATCCTGGCATACTTTGGCAACCTCAAACCCACACCAACGGGCAGCGTACTTGAAAGCGCTGTGCCTACCTCAACCGTCCCTACTTCGGCTGTGCCTGCACTGGCACCTTCAGCAGCCACAGGCTCAGCACAGATTCCCACGAAATAAGTCACGTGTTCATAGCGGGTTTACCCTTTTTCAGGTTAAACTTAGCAGCTGTCCAAGTCACGCAATCCTCTAGTGATTTGGATATGTAGTTTTTAATGCCGTCGTGGTGAAATTGGTAGACACGCTATCTTGAGGGGGTAGTGGCGAAAGCTGTGCGAGTTCGAGTCTCGCCGACGGCACCATCACACAAATAGATAAGCTTGCCCTCATGCAATTAGACCAATATCTTCCCGTTTTATTGTTCATCATGGTCGGCGTTGCAGTTGGCGTGGTTCCTCAAGTTTTGGGCTACATTCTTGGTCCCAATCGCCCTAATGCGGCAAAAAATTCTGCTTTTGAATGCGGCTTCGAAGCATTTGAAGATGCCCGTATGAAGTTCGATGTGCGCTACTACTTAGTCGCCATCCTTTTTATCCTTTTTGACTTAGAAATCGCCTTCCTTTTTCCTTGGGCTGTAGCGCTCAAAGACGTCGGTTTGGTGGGTTTTTGGTCTGTCATGATTTTCCTAGCGCTTCTCACCGTGGGTTTTGCCTACGAGTGGAAAAAAGGCGCCCTTGATTGGGAATAGGAATTGGGAGTAAAACTAGATGATTGAAGGCGTTTTTAAAGAAGGCTTTGCCACGACGAGTTACGACTCCATCGTGAACTGGGCTAAAACAGGCTCGATGTGGCCGATGACCTTTGGCCTCGCCTGCTGCGCGGTTGAAATGATCCACGCGGGTTGCGCTCGCTACGACCTTGACCGCTTTGGCGTGGTGTTTCGCCCTAGCCCACGTCAGTCGGACGTGATGATTGTGGCGGGCACGCTGTGCAACAAGATGGCGCCTGCTCTGCGCAAGGTCTATGACCAAATGTCCGAGCCGCGCTGGGTGATTTCGATGGGCTCATGCGCCAATGGTGGTGGTTACTACCATTACAGCTACTCGGTGGTGCGTGGATGCGACCGCATCGTGCCAGTTGATGTGTATGTTCCGGGTTGCCCGCCAACTGCAGAAGCGCTGCTGTACGGCATTATCCAATTGCAGCAAAAAGTGCGCCGCACCCACACGATTGCGAGGGCATGAAATTATGTCTCTTGCAAAATTAGAAGCTCTCAAATCTCACATCACAAGCGTCCTTGGCGATCAAGCCAAAAGCATAGCGATTGATTCCTTTGGTACCGACGTGGGCGAGCTCAATATCACCGTTTCTCCGCAACATTATTTAGCTGTGGCGATAGCCCTCAAAGACGATGCGCTCTGTCAATTCGAACAATTGATTGACGTGTGCGGTGTCGATTACTCCGACTACAAAGAAGGTACTTACGAAGGATCTCGCTATTGCGTGGTCTCGCATTTGCTTTCCGTTAGCCTCAATCAGCGCGTGCGTTTAAAAGTATTTGCCGCTGACGACGACATGCCCATCGTTCCATCGCTCACCAGCATTTGGTCAAGCGCCAATTGGTTTGAGCGCGAAGCTTTCGATTTGTTTGGTATCGTGTTTGATGGCCATAACGATTTGCGCCGCATCCTGACCGACTACGGCTTTATTGGTCATCCGTTCCGCAAAGATTTCCCGACGAGTGGCCACGTGGAAATGCGCTACGACGAAGTCGCCAAGCGTGTGATTTATCAACCTGTGTCGATTGAGCCACGCGAGATCACGCCGCGCATTATTCGCGAACCAAGCTATGGAGGGATTTCCCGTGGCTGAAATTAAAAACTACACCCTCAATTTTGGCCCTCAACACCCTGCTGCACATGGCGTTTTGCGCCTTGTTTTAGAGCTAGACGGCGAAGTGATTCAACGTGCCGATCCGCACATTGGCCTACTGCACCGCGCCACTGAAAAGCTGGCCGAGAGCAAGACCTACATGCAATCCCTGCCCTACATGGATAGGCTCGACTACGTCTCCATGATGTGCAACGAGCATGCGTATTGTTTGGCGATTGAAAAAATGATGGGCATTAAAGTGCCTGAGCGCGCTCAGTACATCCGCGTGATGTTTGCCGAAATCACTCGCGTGCTCAATCACCTCTTGTGGGTCGGTTGCCACGGACTCGATTGCGGCGCCATGGCCATCATGCTCTACGCTTTTCGCGAGCGCGAAGATTTGTTTGACATCTACGAAGCTGTTTCTGGCGCTCGTATGCACGCGGCCTACTTCCGTCCAGGCGGCGTGTACCGCGACCTGCCAGACCAAATGCCGCAATATAAGGTCAGCAAAATCAAGAACGCGAAGGCTCTCGCAAAACTTAACGAAAACCGCCAAGGCTCAGTATTAGATTTCATCGAAGACTTCACCAACCGCTTCCCCAAGTGCTTGGACGAATACCACACGCTCCTCACCGAGAACCGCATTTGGAAACAACGCACGGTAGGCATTGGTGTGGTCACACCAGAACGTGCACTCAACATGGGCTTTACAGGTGCGATGCTGCGCGGTTCAGGCGTGGCGTGGGATTTGCGTAAAAAGCAACCGTATGACGTGTACGCCAAGATGGATTTTGATATTCCTGTCGGCAAAACAGGCGACAGCTACGACCGCTACCTCGTTCGCATGGAAGAGATGGCGCAGTCGAACCGCATCATCCAGCAATGCGTGGCTTGGCTCAA
>JANPAS010000130.1:0-8338 GCA_031430035.1 Comamonadaceae bacterium
GGCAAGCCAAGCAAATGCCGCCGCTTCCACTTGCATGACGGGAATACCCAAAGCGTCGGTTGTTTCGATTTCGATGTGCGGCATGGCTACTCGCAAACGTTGCATCAAATAATCGTTGAGCGCCCCGCCACCACACACATAAAGCGACTCAAAACCCGCGCCGTAGTCACGCATAGCAAGCACAATAGACTGCGCCGTTAGCTCCGCCAGCGTCGCCTGCACATCGGCAGGGTCTAAAGATGCAAAGGAAGCGTCCATTGCCAAACACGCTTGCAGCCAATCAGAGTGGAACAAATCACGCCCAGTACTCTTGGGTATTGATTTTGAAAAATAGGCATCTCGCAAGAGCACATCCAGAAAGGGCTGCGAGACTACCCCACTGGCAGCCCAAGCACCATATGCATCGTAGGGCATGCCCGTGTGCGCCATCGTCCATGTGTCCATCAGCACATTGCCAGGGCCTGTATCGAAGCCTTGGACTGTGCCATCGGCGTGCAGCAAGCTCACATTCGCAATCCCGCCGATATTAAGCACAGCAATGTTTTGTCCTTCTTGTCCAAATACGGCCTTATGAAACGCAGGAACCAGCGGTGCGCCCTGCCCGCCAGCTGCTACATCACGAGTTCGTAAATCCGCTACCACGTCAATTCCTGTGCGCTCTGCGAGCAAAGCAGGGTTATTGATCTGTATGGTGTAGCCGCCGCCATCAGCTGCAGATCCACTTGGGCAATGCCGCACGGTTTGCCCATGCGCACCAATGGCCGTAATGTCCGCGCTCTCTAGTTCTGCTGAATAGAGCAATCCCGCCACCACTTGCGCATAGAGCAGCACCAACTGATTCGCAGCGAGACTGGCTCGGTGCAGCTCGTTGGTGCCAACGGCGTTGAGCGCCAGCATTTCGGCTTTCAAGTTAGCAGAAAACGGCAAGCTGTGATGCGCAACCACTTTGCAGTCACCACCAGCCAAATCGACCACTACACCATCCACACCGTCCATTGACGTACCCGACATCAAGCCGATGTAGTAGTCATGTTTTGCTAGTCGTGTTGCAGTCTGCGGTGTGCTCATAAAATCAATTGTATGAACTCTCAAGAAACTGCTAAATCTTCACCTGAAATGTCCCCATCTGTCCAAGCGGCACTCGCCGTCTCTCTACGCGGAGTCAACGAACTTATCCCGCAAAACGAGTGGATCAAAAAACTCCAAAAATCTGAAAAAACGGGCGTGCCGCTGCGCATCAAACTAGGACTCGACCCCACTGCTCCTGACCTGCATTTGGGCCATACCGTGGTACTCAACAAAATGCGTCAACTGCAAGACCTTGGGCACACCGTCATCTTTTTAATTGGCGACTTCACCAGCACCATTGGCGACCCATCAGGACGCAACAGCACCCGCCCGCCGCTCACCCGCGAGCAGATCGAAGCCAACGCCACGACCTACTTCAACCAAGCCACGCTAGTACTGGATAAAAGCAAAACAGAAGTCCGCTACAACAGCGAGTGGAGCGATGCGCTAGGCGCTCGCGGGATGATTACGCTTGCGGCTAAATACACGGTCGCCCGCATGATGGAGCGCGACGATTTTGATAAGCGCTACAAGGCCGAGCAGTCGATTTCGGTCCACGAATTTTTGTATCCACTCATGCAAGGCTACGACAGTGTGGCGCTCAAAAGCGATTTAGAGTTGGGCGGCACCGATCAAAAGTTCAACCTGCTGATGGGACGCCACTTGCAAGTGGAATACGGCCAAGAGCCGCAGTGCATTTTGACCATGCCACTCTTGGAAGGCTTAGATGGCGTGGACAAAATGTCCAAAAGCAAAAACAACTACATCGGCATCACCGAAGAACCCAACACCATGTTCGCCAAAGTCATGTCGATTAGCGATGTGCTGATGTGGAAGTGGTACACCTTACTCTCATTCAAATCTGAGGCCGAGATCGCAGCTCTCAAAGCTGAAGTGGACGCAGGCAGAAATCCACGCGATGCCAAGGTCATGCTCGCCAAAGAAATCACGGCACGTTTTCACTCTGTGGCTCTAGCAGATGCAGCCGAGCAAGACTTCAATAACCGCGCCAAAGGTGGCATTCCCGATCAGATTGATGAAGTGACTCACGCGTTAGAAGATGGCGCACCCGTTGGCATAGCCGCCCTCTTGAAAGCCTTGCTGCTTGCGGCCTCCAACGGAGAAGCCAATCGCCTGATTGACGGCGGTGGCGTGCGCGTGAATTCCGAAGTCGTTACAGATAAAGGGCTCAAGCTAGAAGCGGGCACTTACGTTGTGCAGGTGGGTAAGCGCAAGTTTGTACGGGTGACGCTTTCTTGAAGTAACCATTGAAGCCACTACTTACTAGAATGGGATGAAATATGGAGTCATACACTTTACCCATTCACTTCGGAAACTTTGAGGGAAAGCATGAAATTGACTCTGATAGCTTTGTTGTTTTTCTTGATGCATACAAAGAATTAGCCAAGCAATTTGGCTTGCATCTAGAAATACAGGTTGGCGTTCCGACTGAAGGCGGATGGAAAATAAACCTACTGCTCGCTGCTCTTGCTTTTGTTGGCCCCAGCCCAATCACTACGTTTTTTACTGGCCATAGTGCCGATGATTTGGCGAAAATGGAAAGAGAAAAAGTTCTTGGTATAGTAAATCAATACATCACAACGCCTGCAGTATCTCTCCCAGAAACTCCTCCCAAAGAATGCATTAGGCAAAAAAATAATATTTACAAGCAATTTTCAAAAGATCCGTGCATTCACAGCTTCCGTTTAGGTGGAATAGATGCTATTCCAAGAGGAAATTTTCATCTTTATCTGCAGGAAGAACCCGAAGAGGTCGATCTATATCTCGGCGAGACCAATATCACTGTCCACAGCCCTGCTTGGAAAGGGAAGAGATCATGGAAAGGGAAAATTGATATTCTTGATGAAAAAGAACGATCCTTTGATTTCGATCAAGATTTAACAGGTAAGTTTTGGGAGCAGGTAAAACTTGATCAATTGACACTTCCTGACATCATGCGAGTGCAACTAGTAGAACGCCCAGCACATAAAGTTAAGCTTCAAGTTATCAGGGTGATAAGCTACAACAATCGCCAAATAGACACGCTGCTTGCAGACGCAGACATCGGTAAATTCGCCTCATTGAACAGTGTGAAACCGCAATTGCCAACTAGCGCGCAAGCCAATCTATTCCCGACGTGAATACACTAATCGCCGCTTAAGCTGTGACCGTTTTCACTGCCGCGTGACGTTCTGTATGCTTCAAACCTCAGCAAAATTATTAATTCTGACCGAGCCGTCAGGAAAATGAGCTATTAACTCTAACGCTCCACCCATCGCCTCGATGTGACTGCGCAGGGTTGATAAATACATATCGGTGCGTTTTTCTAATTTAGCAATTGACGGTTGCTGCACATGCAGAATGTCCGCCAAGACTTTTTGCGACAGGCCACGCGCCTGGCGCAATTCGTTCAAAGGCATTTCGGCCAAGAGCACATCGGCGCGCGCTTTTGACCGTGACAAAGCGCTAGTGGGCATACGAGCGCGCAGTTCTGAGAAATTTTTAGCTTTCATTTTTAATCAGTCCTTCCTTTTTTAATTCATCCAAGTGTTCGCCGTACAGCCGATCCGCAACGGGGATATAGGTGTCGTACCAGCGACCATCGCCAGTCTTGTCACCGCCAATCAGCAAAATAGCGGAGCGCCTTGGATCGAATGCGTATAGCGTCCGAAACGGTTTGCCACCATGCTGCGTTCTTAGCTCGCGCATATGACTAAACTTCGAACCATTCACGCCGCTAGAGTGAGGGAATCCCAAACTTGGGCCACGCGCTTCGAGCAAACGCACCGAGGTGTCGAGTGACTCTTGCTCCTCTATGGTCAGCGTGCTCCACCACGCACCAAACTCATCTGTGTATTCGATGTTCCATGTCATGGGCAAATTATAGCCTTGAAGGAATATATGTGAATCATAAAAAATCCCCAGCACTCGCACACTGGGGATTTTTATTTTGAAGGTTGACTAAAGCTTAAGCTGCCTCAGCCTTCACCGTATCCGCTGCCGCTTGGAACTCTTCCATCTTGTCAAAGTTCATGTACTTGTAAACATTGGCGCTGTCTTTGTTGATCACGCCCACATCGGCCAAGTATTCGGCTTTCGTTGGGATGCGTCCAATCTTGGATGCAATCGCTGATAGCTCGGCGCTGGCCAAATACACGAAGGTGTTTTTGCCTAGGCGGTTCGGGAAGTTACGCGTGCTGGTGGACATGACCGTTGCGCCTTCTTTCACCTGCGCTTGGTTGCCCATGCACAGCGAGCAACCTGGCATTTCCATACGCGCACCTGCTGCGCCAAACACGCCGTAGTGGCCTTCGGCGGTGAGCTGAGCGGCATCCATCTTGGTAGGCGGTGCCATCCACAGTTTGACGGGGATATCACGCTTGCCTTCCAGCAGTTTTGATGCTGCGCGGAAGTGACCGATATTGGTCATGCACGAACCAATAAACACTTCATCAATCTTGTTGCCAGCCACGTCGGATAAGGTCTTCGCGTCATCGGGATCATTCGGGCAGCAAACGATTGGCTCGGTGATTTCGTTCATGTCAATCTCGATCACCGATGTGTACTCAGCGTCTTTGTCGGCCTTGAGCAGCTGCGGATTGGCGAGCCATTTCTCCATCTCTTTCACGCGGCGTGCAATGGTGCGAGCGTCTGCATAGCCGCCTGCAATCATGGATTTGAGCAGCGTGATGTTGGACTGCAAATACTCTTTCACGGGCGCGTCGTTGAGTGCCACGGTGCAACCTGCGGCAGAGCGCTCGGCAGAGGCATCGGCCAATTCAAACGCTTGTTCGATTTTCAAATCTGGCAAGCCTTCAATCTCTAGGATGCGACCTGAGAAGATGTTTTTCTTGCCTTGCTTGGCAACCGTGAGCAAACCTGCTTTGATGGCATACAGCGGAATGGCATGAACGAGGTCACGCAGCGTCACGCCAGGTTGCATTTGGCCTTTAAAGCGCACCAGCACGGACTCGGGCATATCGAGTGGCATCACGCCAGTGGCAGCACCAAACGCAACGAGACCAGAGCCTGCTGGGAAGCTGATACCAATTGGGAAACGTGTATGACTGTCGCCGCCTGTGCCCACGGTGTCGGGCAACAACATGCGGTTGAGCCAGCTGTGGATGATGCCGTCACCAGGACGCAGCGAAATACCGCCGCGATTGCTAATGAACTCTGGCAACTCGTGGTGTGTCTTCACGTCCACAGGTTTTGGATAGGCGGCTGTATGGCAGAAGGATTGCATCACCAAATCAGCTGAGAAGCCAAGGCAAGCCAAGTCTTTCAGCTCGTCGCGTGTCATAGGGCCTGTGGTGTCTTGCGATCCCACCGATGTCATCTTCGGTTCACAGTACGTGCCTGGGCGAACGCCTTGGCCTTCTGGGAAGCCACAAGCACGTCCGACCATTTTTTGCGCCAGCGTAAAGCCTTTGGTAGAAGCCACAGGAGCAGTAGGCAAACGGAACAGCGTAGAGGCTGGCAAGCCCAATGCGACGCGCGCTTTGGCCGTCAAGCTGCGACCAATGATGAGTGGAATACGTCCGCCAGCGCGGACTTCGTCAAACAGCACATCGCTCTTGATTTGGAATTCAGACACCACAGCGCCATTCTTCAAAGCCTTGCCCGCATAGGGCTGCAGCTCGATTTCGTCGCCCATGTTCATCTGAGACACGTCCAGCTCGATCGGCAATGCGCCCGAGTCTTCCATGGTGTTGTAAAAAATCGGCGCAATCGCAGTGCCAAGGCACACGCCGCCAAAACGTTTATTCGGCACAAATGGAATGTCCACGCCCGTCCACCACAGCACGCTGTTGGTAGCAGACTTGCGGCTAGAGCCTGTACCCACCACATCGCCCACGTAAGCAATGAAACGACCTGCTTTGTCGGCCTTGGCACGCATGTCGTTCAGCATTTGAATCGGGCCGCGTTTGCCGTCTTCTTCTGGCGTGATGCCATCGCGTGTATTTTTAAGCATGGCGAGTGCGTGCAATGGAATATCGGGGCGGCTCCATGCATCGGGCGCTGGCGAGAGGTCGTCAGTATTGGTCTCACCCGTCACTTTAAACACGGTCAATTGAATGCTTTGTGGCACTTCTGGGCGGCTGGTAAACCATTCGCCATCGGCCCAGCTTTGCAGCACAGCTTTTGCATTCGCATTGCCTTTTTCGGCTTTTTCTTGCACGTCATGGAACTGGTCAAACATGAGCAGCGTTTTCTTGAGTGCAGCAGCAGCAATGCCGCCCACTTCTGCATCGTCCAGCATCTCAATCAGCGGCGTGAGGTTGTAGCCGCCTACCATCGTGCCAAGCAATTCCACGGCTTTTGCGCGAGAGATGAGTGTGCATTTTTCTGTACCGTGTGCAATAGCAGCCAGATACGATGCCTTCACCTTGGCAGCATCGTCGACGCCCGCAGGCACGCGGTGCGTGATAAGGTCAAGCAGTTGCACCTCTTGCCCAGCGGACGGTGCTTTCAAAAGCTCAATGACTTCAGCCGTTTGTTTGGCAGTCAGCGGCAATGCAGGCACGCCAATGGCGGCGCGTTCGGCAACGTGTTGGTTGTAGGTATCAATCATGCTCATGGTGGTTCTCTTTTCAATAAAAATAATTAAGGTTTTGATGTGGCGACAGCGGTAGCAGGTGCATCCATCGCTTTTTGCACCACTTTTTGTGCCTCGTTTTGGCAATCAGTCGCCAAACGTTTTGCTAGCTTTTCGTTAAACAGCATCGACTTGTTAGACATCTGTAGCCAGACGATGCCGTGCTTCTTATCTTCTAACTTCACAGCGCCAGACTCTGTGGGAATGCGCATCGCCTCGTAGTGCGCTTTACCGATCAAGATGTCGTAATGCCCAGCATGTTTTTTACTCTCGCCAATCGTGACGGATAATTTATCAGCACAATGAATGTGCCCTAAAGCCACGGGATATAAAGGTTTGTCGGACACGGGCTGGGCTGTTTGTGCAAATACACCAGTCAAACCGAAGACACCAACTACAAGAAAAAATGTGAAGCGATTCATCAATACCCCTTTAAGAAAAGTAAATGCCCATGCTACTAGGAATGGCCCGCCCTGTGGCATGTGCTCGCTCAATCACTTGCCAAAAATAACGGTAACTGGCGCGGTCGTGCAGCGCCCCTGCAAAACTAATCGGTGCCCAGTCCACTTTGGCGGCAGCTTCCAGCAAATTTGCCGCTGTCTCAATTTCAGACTCGGTCGGCGCAAAGGCTTTCAAAATCGGACGAATTTGGTCAGGGTGAATGCTCCACATGCGGGTGTAGCCAAGCTCTTTCGATGCCACGCGCGCCGCATTGGATAAAGCTTCCACGTCTTTAAACTCAGTAAACACACAGTGCGAAGGTGTTTTGCCAAACGCATGACAAGCCGCTGCAATCTCTAACTTGGCACGAATCACCAGCGGATGCAAAAACTGACCCATGCCCGTCATTCCACTTGCAGGAATCGCGCCGCCGTGGCTCGACACAAAATCCATCACGCCAAAGCCAATCGACTGCAGACGCGGATGCGCGGCAATCTCAAACACTTTGTGGATGGCGTGCGATGACTCCACCAGCACGTGAATGGGGATGTTTTTCCCGCCCGCTGCATCAATCGTGACAAGGGCGCGATCAATATCCGCTGCGCATTCAATCTTGGGGAGCATGATGTGCGACAAGCGAGCGCCAGCTTTTTTGACGATGATGCTCACATCAGATTCAAAAGCTGCTTCATCAATCGGATGCACACGCACCGCAACTCGTGCACCAGCTGCCGCGCCCATCGCTAGTTCTGACACGAGATGCGCATGATCGACCTCACCGCCCACAGGCGCACCGTCTTCACAATCCAAAGACACATCGAAGACGCAAGCACCGAACTCTTGCATCATTTCTGCCTGCAATAAGAGGCTCTTGCGCATTCGGACTTCTACGCCGCTGTAGTGATCGCAAACGGGGATGCGAACCGCACCCGCTTGCGCGCCTAAGAGTATTTGACGAGGATCAATCATGTCGCTATCGGCTTAGATGATTGCTTAGAGCAAATGTGCCACGCCTTTTTGCTCGTCTTGCAATTCAGCCAGCGTTTTATTGATGCGCTCTTGGCTAAAGGCGTCAATGGTCAAACCTTCAACAGGCTTGTACTCGCCGTTTTCGCAAGTTACAGCAAAGCCAAACATGGTGTCTTTAGGAATGCCGTATTGGCCGTCAGATGGAATACCCATCGTGACCCACTTTCCGTTTGTGCCCAGCGCCCAATCGCGCATGTGGTC
>JANPAS010000131.1:0-3407 GCA_031430035.1 Comamonadaceae bacterium
CATAGAGGTCGATGACATCGGTGTGTGCCCCGCCACTACCGCATTGATAGCTGCGGCGGGCTGATACGGCACATGCGTGATGTCCACTTTGGCGGCAACTTTGAGGCGCTCAATCGACAAATGCGTGGTGGTGCCAATGCCTGACGATGCGTAACTCAGCTTCTCGCGCTTGGCCAGCTCAATCAGTTCTTTCAAATCTTTGGCAGGCGTGGCAGGATTCACCGTAATGATGTTCGGTGTGCGAGGACCGAGTGCTAACGGCGCAAAGTCTTTGAGCGCGTCGTAACCCGCGTTGGCATACAGCGACGGATTGACGGCATACGCGACGCTATGCACAAGGATGGTGTAACCATCAGCAGGCGCACGCTTCACAATGCCCGTGGCAATGTTGCCGCCCGCGCCAGCTTTGTTATCAACCACGAACGTGCCGCCTGTCGTCTCGCCCAATTTTTGCGCCACGATGCGCGCCACGTTATCGGTAAACGCGCCAGCGGCAAAGCCCAGCACGATGCTGACAGGTTTGGCTTTGGGCCAATCGGTCGCAGTCGTCTGTGCGATGGCAGTCGTGCAGGCCAAGCTGGATAAGGCTTGCAAGGCAATGATGGTTAATGTACGGCGTAACAGTTGCATTTTTATCTCCTAAAAAATTAGTGTGCTTCGTCCCAATTCTTGCCGACCCCAATCTCGGCAAGTAGTGGTACTTTCAACTGGGCGACACCTGCCATGATGCGAGGGATTTCCACTTTAAGCCATTCGATCTCGCTGGTTGGCACTTCAAACACCAATTCATCATGTACTTGCATGATGAGTTTTGTGGCGCGATTTTCTGCATCCAGCACGCGCTGCACCTCGCACATGGACAGCTTAATTAGGTCGGCTGCCGTGCCTTGCATCGGCGCGTTGATGGCGGCTCGCTCTGCGCCTGCGCGGCGTGGGCCATTCGGGGAATTGATTTCGGGCAGATAGAGGCGGCGCCCCATCACGGTTTCCACGTAACCTTGCGCCTTGGCCTGTGCACGCGTCTCGTCCATATAGCGTTTGACGCCAGGATAGCGCTGGAAATAGCGGTCGATGTACGCCGCCGCCGCTTTCGTCTCGATGCCAAGGTTACGCGCCAGCCCAAAGCTGCTCATCCCGTAGATCAGTCCAAAGTTAATCACCTTGGCATAGCGCCGCTGCTCGCTACTCACGCCCTCCACCGACACGCCAAACACCTCAGCCGCCGTGGCTTTGTGGACATCGAGTCCACCGTGAAAAGCCGCCAGCAAACTCTCGTCGCCACTTAAATGCGCCATGATGCGCAGCTCGATTTGCGAATAGTCGGCGCTGGCGATTTGGTTGCCAGGTGCGGCAATAAATGCCTCGCGCACCATGCGCCCCTCGGTCGTACGCACAGGAATGTTTTGCAAGTTGGGATCGGTGCTGGACAAGCGCCCCGTCACCGCAATCGCTTGGCCGTAATGTGTGTGAACCCTGCCCGTGCGTGGATTGGCAAGGGTTGCCAGCTTGTCGGTATAGGTGTTCTTCAGTTTGGCAAGGCCGCGATATTCCAGCAACTTGGCAGGCAGCGGATAGTCGAGCGCCAGCTTCTCAAGCACTTCTTCGTCCGTGCTCGGCGCACCCGTTGCCGTCTTTTTGACAATCGGCAATCCCAGTTTTTCAAAAAAGATTTCACCAATCTGTTTAGGCGATGCCAAATTGAACGGCTGACCCGCCAGCGCATAGGCTTCGGCCTCTAGCGTCACAATGCGTCCGCCCAAGTTTTTACTTTGCTCGCGAAGCGCATCCGCATCAATTAGCACGCCATTGCGCTCCATACGGAACAAAGCTTCCGATGAGGCAATCTCTAGCTCGTAGACCGCACGCAACTTCGCATCAGCCTCTAGCCTAGGCCACAGCACATGGTGCACGGCAAGGGTCATTTCCGCATCTTCGCAGGCGTAGTTAGACACGCGCTCTACATCCACTTGGTCAATGGTGATTTGTTTCGCGCCCTTGCCGCAAAGTTCTTCAAAACTCACGCCCTTGCGCCCGAGGTGTCGCTCGGCAAGGCTTTCCAGCCCATGCCCCTTGTGGACTTCCAGCACGTAACTTTGCAGCATGGTGTCGTGCGCGTAGCCACGTACCGCAATCCCAGCCGTTGCCAGCACATGACGGTCATATTTGACGTGTTGCCCCACCTTGGGTCTCTCAGCGTCCTCTAGCCACGGTTTAAGCGCCGCCAGCACATCATCAAAGCCAAGCTGCGTGGGCGCGTCGGGATAGTTGTGCACCAGTGGGATATAGGCGGCATGGATGATTTCACCTTCTTGCACCGCAAAACTAATCCCCACCAGCCGCGCCAGCATGTCGTGGATGGAATCGGTCTCGGTGTCCAATGCGACTATTGAAGCGCCTTGCAAACGATTGACCCAATCATCCAGCTGCGCCATCGTGACGATAGTTTCATAGTTTTTAGCGATTTCAAAGTTGATATCGTGCGCAACCTCGGGCGCGTGATCGGAGAACAGATCGTCTAGCAAGGCACTTGGCTGGAAGGCAGGTGTACTGGACTTTGCGGGCTTGCCTTTGCTGGAAGACCCAGCCAGTAAGGACTTGAAGCCATAGGTCTGATAGAAGCTTGCCAGCTGCTCCGTGTTTTCATCTTTCAGCTTGAGGTCCACAAAATCGGGCAAGCCATCCACGTATGCCGTGTGACCACTCAAATCGCAATCACGCTTCATAGTGACTAACGCCCTGCCCTTGGGTAGCCAATCCATAGCCTTACGCAGGTTCTCCCCTGCGACGCCCTTGATTTCATCGGCCTTAGCGACCAGCGCATCTAGCGAGCCATATTCCAGCAGCCACTTCGCCGCCGTCTTGGGGCCGACCTTTTCCACGCCCGGCACGTTGTCCACGGTATCACCAATCAACGTTTGCAAATCCACCATCAGATTGGGGGGCACACCAAACTCTGCGGTCACGCCTGCCACATCGCGGCGCTTGCCGTTCATGGTGTCGATGATGGTGATGTGCTCGTTGACGAGTTGGCTCAAATCTTTATCGCCACTCGACACAATCACTTCAATTCCTTGGTTGGACGCGATATCTGCCAAGGTAGCAATCACGTCGTCAGCCTCGACATCCGGCACAGTCAGCACTTTCCAACCTTGCAGGGCAACTAGCTCGTGAATTGGGGCGATTTGCAGCCGCAAATCATCAGGCATCCGCGAGCGAGTCGCTTTGTATTCAGAGTAGAGCGCGTCGCGGAAAGTCGGACCTGGCGCATCGAATACGCACACGCCGTAAGTAATAGGCGGTGCTTCAGTTGCCGCTAAATCATCAGGCTGACTGGATTTGAGTACCTGCTCTTTGCGCAGCGAGTTCATCATGTTAATCATGCCGCGCACCGCGCCCGTGGGGGCGCT
>JANPAS010000132.1:0-1907 GCA_031430035.1 Comamonadaceae bacterium
AAGCGCGCCAATTGCTGCTCATCAAGGGTGCAATCCCTGGTAGCGCTGGTGGTTTTGTGACCGTGCGTCACGCCATCAAAGTGGCCGTTAAAACCATGAAAGGAGCTGCGTAATGCAAGTTGAACTCCTCAATGATCAAGGCCAAAGCAGTGCAAAATTTGATGCGCCAGAAGCCGTATTTGGTCGCGACTACAACGAATCTTTGATTCACCAGTTGGTGGTTGCGTTCCAGGCAAATGCACGTCAAGGTACTCGCGCTCAAAAAGACCGTGAGCAAGTCAAGCACAGCACCAAAAAGCCTTTTAAGCAAAAAGGTACAGGCCGTGCACGTGCTGGTATGACTTCTTCGCCGCTGTGGCGCGGAGGCGGTCGTATTTTCCCGAACATGCCAGAAGAGAACTTTGCGCACAAGCTGAACAAAAAAATGTACCGTGCAGGTATGGCTTCGATTTTGTCGCAACTCGCTCGTGATGGTCGTTTGTCAGTGGTTGATTCGCTCACCATTGATGCGCCTAAGACTCAGTTACTTGCTGCGAAATTCAAAGCAATGAACCTGAAGTCGGTCATGGTCATCTCTGATGTGGTGGACGATAACCTCTATTTGGCTTCGCGTAACCTGCCTAATGTGCTGGTTGTCGAAACCCGCTATGCAGATCCGCTGTCACTCATTCACTACAAAAAAGTGATTGTGACTAAAGCTGCTGTGGCGCAATTTCAGGAGATGTTCGCATGAGCTCCTTAACCACAAAAAATAAATCTAGCAAGTTCAACGTCGCGGGTACGTCTTTCGACGAAGGCCGTTTGATGCAAGTGTTGATTGCTCCCGTTGTATCTGAAAAAGCCACGATGGTTGCAGATGCTACGAATGCAGTCACCTTCAAAGTGTTGCAAACAGCGAACAAGTACGAAATCAAAGCGGCTGTTGAGCTGATGTTTAAGGTTGAGGTCACGAATGTGTCCACAGTCAACATCAAAGGCAAAACAAAGCGCTTTGGTAAATCTGCTGGTCGTCGCGACAACGTTCGTAAGGCTTATGTCACGCTTAAGGCGGGTCAAGAGCTCAACTTGTCTGGGGAGGCTGCGTAATCATGGCTGTCATTAAGATGAAACCTACCTCACCAGGCCGTCGTGGCGTGGTGAAGGTGACACGTGACCACCTGTACAAAGGTCGTCCAGAAGCTTCGCTCGTGGAATCACAATTCCAAAAAGCAGGCCGTAACAACAATGGTCATATCACCACTCGCCATAAAGGCGGTGGTCATAAGCACCACTACCGTATCGTTGACTTTGTGCGTAACAAAGATGCTATTCCTGCGAAAGTAGAGCGCATTGAGTATGACCCTAACCGTTCAGCTCACATTGCCTTGCTTTGCTACGCAGACGGCGAGCGTACCTACGTGATTGCACCTCGCGGTGTGGCCGTTGGCGCAAGCTTGATGAGTGGCTCTGAAGCGCCGATCAAAGTGGGTAATACTTTGCCAATTCGTAACATCCCAGTCGGTCAAACGATTCACTGTATCGAGTTGCAGCCAGGCAAGGGCGCGCAGATTTGCCGCTCGGCTGGTACATCGGCAACATTGCTGGCTCGCGAAGGCATCTATGCGCAGGTTCGCCTGCGATCAGGTGAGGTTCGCAAGATACACATTGATTGCCGCGCCACGATTGGAGAAGTTGCGAACGAAGAGCATAGCTTGCGCCAATACGGCAAAGCCGGTGTGAAGCGCTGGATGGGTATTCGCCCAACCGTGCGTGGTGTTGCAATGAATCCAGTCGATCACCCACACGGTGGTGGCGAAGGACGCACAGGCGAAGGCCGTCATGCAGTCGATCCATGGGGTAACCTGACCAAAGGCTACCGTACCCGTAACAACAAACGCACACAGGTCATGATTGTGTCGCGTCGTAAG
>JANPAS010000133.1:0-20335 GCA_031430035.1 Comamonadaceae bacterium
GCCTGCCACTCGCCCACGCCGCTAGATGGCGGCTGCATGGAAATCATTACCGCACGCCTTGCCCCGCTTGGCTTTGTGCCCACTGTGCTCGAATTTGAGGATGTCAAAAACTTGTGGCTCAAACGCCAAGGTTCAAAAATAGATGCCAAAACTTTAGTCTTTGCAGGTCACACCGATGTCGTGCCAACGGGGCCTCTCGATCAATGGACGACACCGCCTTTTGAGCCAAACATTCGCGATGGCAAGCTCTTTGGGCGCGGCGCATCTGACATGAAAACCTCCATCGCTGCGTTCGTCGTTGCCGTTGAGGAATTCTTAATAGCATGCCCACAGCCCAATCACAGCCTGGCCTTGCTATTGACCAGTGACGAAGAAGGCCCGTCGATTAACGGTACGGTCAAGGTATGCGAGTGGCTCAAAACCAAAGGCGAACGCCTCGACTATTGCATCGTGGGCGAGCCAACCTCCATCGACCAATGTGGCGACATGATTAAAAACGGCAGACGCGGTAGCTTGAACGGCAAGCTGCACGTCAAAGGTATTCAAGCCCATATCGGCTATCCGCAGCTTGGGCGCAATCCCATCCATTTGGTGATGCCTGCACTGGCAGAACTCGCCGCCAAACAATGGGACAGCGGCAACGAATATTTTGAGCCCACGCAATTTCAAATCAGCAACATCCACGGCGGTGCGGGCGCGACCAACATCATCCCGAACAGCTGCGTTGTTGATTTCAACTTTAGGTTCAACACAGAAGCAACATCAAATGGCCTGCAGGCCATAGTGGATAAGGCCTTGCAGGCATCTGGCTTAACAACAGGCGACTACAAAATCGACTGGACACTCAGCGGTCAACCCTTCATCACACCAGTCGGCAGCTTGGTACAAGCCGCGCGCGAAGCCATCAAAGCTGCAAGTGGCATCGAGACAGTGCTCTCCACCTCAGGCGGCACCAGCGACGGGCGCTTCATCTCGCAAGTTTGCGAGCAAGTGATTGAACTCGGCCCCACCAACGCGACTATCCACGCGATCAATGAATGCCTGCCTTTGGCCGATATTGAGCCTTTGAAGAATATTTATCTTGGGGTGATTGAGCGGTTGGTAAGCTAATGCTGCTCATCGACCTCATCAATCAACAAGCTAAGCGCCTAGAAGAAGCCAAAGTTTCCTTCGGTCACGGCACACTCAATTCTTTTGACGAGGCGGTATGGCTGGCGCTTTGGGCGATGAAGTTGCCGATTGATGACTTGGATGCTGTAGCTGATGCGCCTGTATCCGCAACCGACCAAGCTGCCGTCGAAGCCATCATTACCCAGCGCATCACCACACGTAGACCTGCCGCGTATTTAACGAATGAAGCTTGGCTGCAAGGTGTGCCGTTTTATGTGGATGAGCGGGTGATTGTTCCGCGCTCACTGATTGCCGAAGTGATTGCGGATGGTTCGATTGACGAGTGGTTATCTGAGCAAACGACTCGCGTACTTGATCTTTGCACGGGCAATGGCAGTTTGGCGGTGCTGGCTGCAATGGCGTATCCAGATGTCTCGGTTGTCGCGAGCGACCTCTCGGAAACCGCACTGGCTGTGGCTCGCATCAATGTTGATAAGCACGATTTGGCTACGCGAATTACCCTTGTGCAATCGGATGGACTTAAAAGCATTGATGGCACATTCGATTTAATTTTATGCAATCCGCCGTATGTAAACGCCCAAAGCATGTCCAAACTGCCTGCGGAATATTTGGCAGAACCCAACATGGCACTGGCCAGCGGGGTTGATGGGATGGACTTCACACGAGCCTTGCTCTCGGAGGCCGCATCCCACTTGGCTCCCGACGGTGTGCTTGTTTTGGAGATAGGCAATGAGGAAGACAACTTCTGTGCGGCCTTCCCTAACTTGCCTGTGTTTTGGTTGGAGACCAGCGCAGGCGACAATCAGGTCTTACTGATTACCGCAGAGATGCTCCGAATTTGATTTTTATGAAACCCTCCGAAATTATTGCCATGAAGGCCAACGAGCAAGCTCAAGCGGTATTTGAGCAAGGCCGCATCGCATTGCAAAACGGCGATCATCCGCTAGCCATCCAGCAGTTTGAAGCGGCACTTGGCATCTATCCGCAAAACTTTGACGCCACGCATTTTTTAGGTATTGCGCTTGCCCAAATGGGACAGCCACAGCGTGCCGTTAGCTACTTTAAGCAATCGCTGAAACTGCTGCCTAACAGCATCAGTGCGCACAACAATTTAGGTCTGGCACTTGACGATTTGCAGGATTACGAAGCCGCAATTGCTAGCTTTGATCGCGCGTTGGCGCTCGCGCCAGATTACGAGCAAGCCAAGCTCAATCGACAAGCCACACTGGCTCGGTTGCAAGCCACATCTAACGTTAGCGCCGCATGATCTCACTACAAAAAATCACGCTGCGTCGAGGCAGCAAAGTTATCCTGTCTGAAGCATCCGCACTCATCCAACCTGGAGAAAAAGTCGGTTTAGTTGGACGCAATGGCGCAGGCAAGTCGTCTTTGTTTGCCCTCATGATGGGTGAACTCGCCGAGGACAGCGGCGAGTATTGGATTCCAACCGCATGGCAAGTCGCTACCGTGGCGCAAAACATGCCCGAGACATCGGAGAGCGCCACAGACTTCGTGCTGGCTGGCGATGTGCGCTTAGAAAAAGCACGCGTGGCTTTGACCGCGCTTGAAAACGATCCCAACATGGACCGAGATGGCTTTGGCGAGCAGTTTGCCGAGGCGTATGCCAATTGGGAAGACGCGGGGGGACACGATGCAGCATCACGCGCGCAGACCTTGGTGCAAGGCCTTGGCTTTACGGTGCAAGAGCTCGATCAACCCGTGAATAGCTTTTCGGGCGGTTGGCGAATGCGCCTCCAGCTCGCACGGGCGCTGATGTGCCCATCTGATTTGTTACTGCTAGACGAGCCGACCAATCACTTGGACTTGGATGCACTGGTCTGGCTAGAGGCATGGCTGGCTAAGTACGAAGGCACGATGATCGTGATTAGCCATGACCGCGAATTTTTGGATGCCGTGACTCGTGTCACGCTGCACATTGAAGTGACCAAGCTCACACGCTACGGCGGTAATTACACGCAGTTTGAAGATTTGCGTGCCGCAGCGGCTGCTCTGCAAGCCACGGCGTACTCGAAACAGCAAGACAAAATTGCACATCTGCAAAAGTTTATTGATCGCTTCAAAGCCAAAGCCAGTAAGGCCAAACAGGCGCAAAGTCGTGTGAAGGCATTGGAGCGTATGGAAAAGATCGGACCACTTCTCGCAGAAGCGGATTTCACATTTGAATTTAAAGAGCCTGCTAATTTGCCAAATCCGATGCTCACTATCTCGGGCGGCGAATTTGGTTACAACTTAGAGGATGGCTCACAAAAAGTCATCGTCCACAACGTCAATAAATCGGTGCTGGCAGGCGAACGCATCGGCATTTTGGGTGCCAACGGACAAGGTAAATCGACGGTTGTGAAAACCATCGCACGCGAAATCAAAGCCATTGGCGGTGAAGTGCTAGAGGGCCGTGGCCTCAACATTGGTTACTTCGCGCAGCAAGAGCTAGATGTGTTGGTGGAAGAAGACAACCCACTCGACCACATGAGCAATATGGTGCGGCGCATGACGGCGGCAGGCAGCTTATCGGGGCAAAGCACGCGCGAACAAGATCACCGCGCCTACCTTGGTTCGTTCAACTTTACGGGCGAACAAGTCAAACAAAAAGTGGGGAGTTTTAGTGGCGGAGAAAAGGCACGGTTGGTGCTCGCCATGATTGTGTGGCAACGTCCGAATCTGCTCTTGCTTGACGAGCCAACCAATCATTTGGACTTGGCCACGCGTGAGGCGCTGGCTGTGGCGCTCAACGAATTTGAAGGCACGGTGATGCTGGTCAGCCACGATCGCTCACTCCTGCGATCGGTCTGCGACGAATTTTGGCTGGTTGCTAAAGGCGCAGTTGTGCCGTTTGATGGCGACCTTGACGACTATCAAGTCTATTTGCTAGAACAAGCCAAAGAGGCGCGACAAGCGCGGCAGCAGAGTGCCAAGAAAGCCATGCAAGCCGAAGCGAAAGCAGAAGTAAAAGCAGAGGTTGCCATTGCCGAGGCCAAACCAGCCGTGACATACAGCAAGGCCAAGCTGGATCAAATGCGCAAAGAACTTGGCCAGGTAGAAGTCAACATGGCAAAGCTGGAAACTGAACGGACAGCACTTGAAACGGCTATTAGCAGCACGACCGATGCGGCGCGCATTCGCGAGATCAGCCAACAACTCAAAACGGTGATCGAAAAACTCGCAAATTTAGAAATCCAATGGTTAACCCTCGGGGAAACCCTCGGATAAGCCTCTAATAAAGCTGACAGTAAACCGACAATCGCGGTTAAAATAGACGGTTGTTCGCACTACCTGCGCTACCTGTTCTTGAGAAGATCCCAAAATGGCTGTTAATTTAAATAAAAGAATCCCAGAATTTGAAGCCATCGGCACCAACGGCGTAGAGCTCTCCAACATTTCCCACCTCGGGAAAATCGTTGTTTTGTACTTTTACCCTAAAGACAACACCCCTGGTTGTACGACAGAAGCGATGGAGTTTCGTGACAAATACAAAGATTTTGTCAAAACAGGCGCCACCGTTTTGGGCGTATCGCGCGACAACATGAAATCACACAACGAATTCCGTGCCAAGCTGGAATTACCGTTTGAGCTGATCGCCGATACCGAAGAAAAAATGTGCCACCTCTTTGGCGTGGTCAAAAATAAAATTATGTACGGCAAAAAAGTCAAAGGCATCGAACGCAGCACGTTCTTGATTGGCTCTGATGGGTTGCTGGCTGCTGAATGGCGCGGCCTAAAAGTACCTGGTCACGTTGATGAAGTTTTGAAGGCCGTCAAAGCTTTAAAGAAAACTGAAAAAGCTGCTGCCAAATTAGTGGCAGAAGTTGTAGAAGAGTAAGAGTCATCCCCACTTGGAATAAACATGCCATTGCCCTCGCCCCCTAAACCGAAAGCGGGGGCCAAGCTCCCAGCGTTAGTCACCAAAGTCGTTACATCAGAACGTACATTCGATTTACCCCAGCCCGCTCGCACTGAGCCTGCCCCAGTACAAGCTTCTGTCAAGTTTGAGGCTATCAAGCCCGCGCCTAAGCCCAAACCAAAGCGCACAGGTCCTCGTCGCTTATTTGTTTTGGACACCAACGTCTTAATGCACGACCCCATGTGTCTCTTCCGTTTTGAAGAGCACGATGTCTATTTGCCGATGATCGTGCTGGAAGAGCTCGATTCGCACAAAAAAGGCATGACCGAAGTGGCTCGCAATGCACGTCAAACCAGCCGCTGGTTAGATAGCCTGCTCAGCCTAGCTGGCGAGAACATGGACAAAATGACGGCTGGCGTGGCGCTAAACGCGACAGGTCACAGCGCGGCTACGGGCAAGCTATTCTTCCAAACATCGCTACTTATTGCTGAACTGCCCATGAGCTTGCCGCAAGGCAAAGCCGACAACCAAATTTTGGCCGTCGTGCATTCGCTCAAAGCCGTGGAAGCCTTATCGGATAAGGCACGTGATGTGGTGCTGGTGTCCAAAGACATCAACATGCGCATCAAAGCCAATGCACTCGGGCTTTCTGCCGAAGACTACCAAAACGACAAGGTACTAGAAGACGGCGATATTTTGTATTCGGGTGCTTCTGCCTTGCCCGTTGATTTTTGGACGAAGCAAAGCAAACAACTCGAGAGCTGGACGCAAGGCGGTCACACCTTCTACCGCGTGAAAGGCAAGCAAACGCAAGACTGGCGTATTAACGAATGTCTGTACTACGAACAAGCGGGTGAGCCACTGCTCTACATGCGCGTGACCGAACTGCGCGGCGATAGCGCCACACTCAAAACGCTCAAAGATTTTCAGCACGTGAAGCACGCGGTGTGGGGCGTGAACGCACGCAACCGAGAACAAAATTTCGCCATGAATTTACTCATGGATCCCGAGGTCGATTTGGTCACGCTGGCGGGCACGGCAGGCACAGGCAAAACGCTGCTCGCCTTATCCAGTGGGCTCTCGCAGGTATTGGACGAGCGCCGCTACTCTGAGATCATCGTCACTCGTGCCACCGTCAGTGTGGGCGAAGACATCGGCTTTTTGCCTGGTACCGAAGAAGAAAAAATGGGCCCATGGATGGGCGCACTGGACGACAACCTCGAAGTTTTAGCAAAGAACGACACCACCGCAGGCGAGTGGGGACGGGCTGCCACGCAAGATTTGATTCGTAGCCGCATCAAAATAAAAAGTATGAACTTCATGCGTGGTCGCACGTTCTTAAATAAATACCTCATCATTGACGAAGCACAAAACCTGACACCCAAGCAAATCAAAACGCTGGTCACGCGTGCAGGTCCTGGGACAAAAATTGTGCTGATGGGGAACTTGGCACAGATTGATACGCCCTACCTCACCGAAGGATCTTGCGGTCTGACCTACATCGTCGATAAGTTCAAAGGTTGGACGCACAGCGGACACATCACGCTGGCAAGGGGCGAGCGCTCGCGGCTGGCTGACCATGCAAGCGAGGTTCTGTAGCCGCGCCGCTTTATGCCAGCAAGCATGCCCGCCCTCTCTCTTGCCGTTTACTGCGGCTCGCGCATGGGAAATCACCCCGCTTATGCTGAGGCCGCTATCGCCGTTGGCCACTGGGTGGGCGAACGTGGTGGGCAACTGGTTTACGGTGGCGGTAAAAACGGACTCATGGGCATTGTGGCGAATGCCGCACTAGACGCTGGCGCGCACGTCATTGGCGTGATTCCACAAGCGTTGATGGAGCGCGAGCACGCCAACACGCGCTGCACGGAGCTATTTGTTGTAGAAGACATGCACGAACGCAAAGCCATGATGGCCAAGCGTTCTAACGCTTTTCTCGCGATGGCGGGCGGCATTGGCACGTTTGAAGAAATCATTGAAATGTGGGTGTGGCGGCAACTGGGTTATCACGGTAAACCAGTAGCGTTTCTCAATACACGCGGTTACTACGATACATTTTTGCAAGCGATGCACCACTCCATGAAGGAGGGTTTCATGGATCAAAGTCAAATAGATTTGCTCAAACACGGCGATAACGCAACCGACTTACTCGCTCAAATTTACCCAAACGCTTAATTACAATTGAATCATGACTGAACAAACTATCCACTTTAAAAACCTACGCTCGGACAACATTACCCAAGGTAAATCACGCGCGCCTAATCGCTCCATGTACTACGCCATGGGCTACACCGAAGCTGACTTTGGTAAGCCAATGATTGGTGTTGCCAATGGTCACAGCACCATCACCCCTTGCAACAGTGGCTTGCAAAAGCTAGCCGATGCAGCGGTGGCAGGTATTGAAGAAGCAGGCGGCAACGCGCAAATTTTTGGTACGCCCACCATTTCTGATGGCATGGCGATGGGCACGGAAGGCATGAAGTACTCGCTCGTCTCGCGCGAAGTGATTTCGGATTGCATCGAAACATGCGTGCAAGGCCAATGGATGGACGGCGTGGTGGTGGTAGGTGGCTGCGACAAAAACATGCCGGGCGGCATGATGGGCATGCTGCGCGCCAATGTGCCTGCGATCTATGTGTACGGGGGAACGATTCTGCCTGGGCGCTACAAAGGGCAAGATTTGAACATCGTGAGCGTCTTTGAAGCCGTGGGACAAAACGCGGCTGGCAACATGAGCGACGAAGACCTGCGTGAAATTGAAATGCGCGCCGTCCCAGGCCCAGGCTCATGCGGCGGTATGTACACAGCGAACACCATGAGCTCATCGTTTGAGGCGCTAGGCATGTCACTGCCCTACTCGTCTACGATGGCGAACCCGCACGACGAAAAGCAAAACTCAGCCAAAGAATCGGCGCAAGTGTTGATGAAAGCGATCAAGCTCGGACTCAAACCACGTGACATCGTGACCAAAAAAGCTCTAGAGAACGCGGTCGCCGTCATCATGGCCACAGGCGGGTCAACCAATGCGGTGTTGCACTTCTTGGCGATTGCGCACGCTGCAGGCGTTGAGTTCACGATTGATGATTTTGAACGTATGCGCAAAAAAGTCCCCGTGATTTGCGATTTAAAGCCATCAGGCAAATACCTTGCGGTTGATTTGCACCTAGCGGGTGGTATTCCGCAAGTGATGAAGGTGCTCTTGAATGCAGGACTCTTGCATGGCGACTGCATGACAATTTCAGGCCAAACCATCGCTGAAGTTTTAAAAAATGTTCCAGATGCGCCACGTGCCGATCAAGACGTGATTCGCAGCATCGACAAGGCCCTCTACAAGGAGGGCCACCTCGCTATTTTGAAGGGCAACATCTCGCCCGAAGGTGCCGTTGCCAAAATCACAGGACTCAAAAACCCTGTCATGACTGGGCCTGCCAAGTGTTTTGACGATGAGCAATCCGCACTCAAAGCCATTTTGGACGGCAAGATTACCCACGGCGACGTGATGATTTTGCGCTACCTCGGCCCCAAAGGCGGTCCTGGCATGCCTGAGATGTTGGCCCCTACAGGCGCTTTGATTGGCGCTGGTCTTGGCGAAACGGTTGGCTTGATTACCGACGGACGCTTTAGCGGTGGGACATGGGGCATGGTCGTTGGCCATGTTGCACCAGAAGCCTACGCAGGCGGCGTGATTGCCTTGATTGAAAACGGCGACAGCGTCACGATTGATGCCAAGCAACTCTTGCTACAACTCAATGTAGACGAGGCAACCATTGCCACACGCCGCGCCGCTTGGAAGCAGCCCGAACCACGCTATACACGTGGCGTTCAAGCCAAGTTCGCCTTCAATGCATCCAGTGCATCCAAGGGCGCTGTGCTCGATTTGTATTAATTCGTCAACCATCACCTTACTTTTTCGTTTAACAATTTTCACCATCACTTTATTTTTGACACCATGAAAAAATTTCTTCTGACAGCTTCGTTATCACTGACCTCTTTATTCGTAAGCCAAACGGCATTTGCCGACCCAGCGCTAGCAACATCAAAAAACTGTATGGCTTGCCACGCAGTCGATAAGAAAGTTCTTGGCCCAGCCTATAAAGATATCGCCGCCAAATATGCTGGACAAAAAGACGCTGTCGCCAAGTTATCAGTCAAAGTGATTAAAGGCGGAGCAGGCGTTTGGGGGCCAGTTCCCATGCCAGCCAATGCGCAAGTCAACGAAGCGGAAGCAAAGACACTAGTGACTTGGATTTTGGCAACTAAGTAAGCTTCCCTGCAACCCACGCGTTCACGCTTTGCAGCGCTGCGCTTAGCTGGCTAGCATCCGTACCGCCCGCCATTGCCAAATCAGGCTTGCCGCCGCCTTTACCGCCGACTTGACCAGCGACAAAGTTGACGAGTTCGCCTGCTTTCACTTTGCTGGTTACGTCCGAAGTCACACCCACAGCCAACTGCACCTTGCCTGCATCGACGGATGCCAGCACCACAACACCAGACTTGAGCTTGTCTTTAAGCAGCGCAATCATGCCTTGCAGCCCTTTGGAATCAAGGCCTTCCAGCTCGGCAACCAAAAGTTTTGTACCGTTCACATCGACCGCTTTGGCAATCAAATCACCCGTTTGGCTGGATGCCAGCTTGCCTTTGAGCGCAGAGACTTCCGTCGATAACGCTTTCATTTGCAATTGCATCATCTCAAGCCTAGAGCCAAGTTCCGCAGGACTGGTTTTCAGTGACTGCGCGGCTGCATCTACCGTACTCTCAAGCGTTTGCAAATAATGCAAAGCGTTCATGCCCGTCACGGCTTCAATGCGGCGCACACCCGATGCAATGCCGCTCTCGCCGACAATTTTGAACAGACCAATATCGCCCGTGCGCTGCACATGCGTACCGCCGCACAGCTCTTTCGATGTGCCAATTTCTAGAACGCGAACCGTGTCGCCATACTTCTCACCAAACAACATCATCGCGCCCGTGGCTTTGGCAGCTTCAATCTCCATCACGCGAGCCGAAGCGGCTGCGTTTGCCAAAATCTCGCTATTTACCTTCACTTCAATCGCTGTAATCTCGGCGGACGTTACAGGCGCGTTATGCGCAAAGTCAAAGCGCGTGCGGTCAGCGTTGACCAGCGAACCTTTTTGTTGCACATGATCGCCAAGCACCTCGCGCAGCGCCTTGTGCATCAAATGCGTAGCGCTGTGGTTGCGCACGGTCGATGCTCGGGAGGTCATATCCACATTGGCCTGCACGGCATCGCCTACTTTGAGCGAGCCGTTCACGAGTAAGCCGTGGTGTGCAAACACATCGGCTTTGATTTTTTGTGTGTCGCTCACATCAAAAGAAAAACCGTTCCCTGCAATCACACCACTATCGCCCACCTGCCCGCCAGACTCAGCATAGAAAGGCGTAGCGTCCAAAACCACGACTCCGTTTTGACCACTAGTTAATGACTCAACAGCAGCGCCATCCGCATAAAGCGCCACAACTTTGGTGGCTTGCTCCAAACGCTCGTAACCCACAAATTCATTACCTGCGCCGCTGTACTCCAGTGCCTTATCCATTTTGAACTTGCCAGCCGCACGCGCTTGGTCTTTTTGCTTTGTCATCGCAGCATCAAACCCAGCGGTGTCAACAGTCACATCGCGCTCGCGGCAAACGTCCGCAGACAGATCAAGCGGGAAGCCATAGGTATCGTGCAGTTTGAAGGCAACATCGCCGGGCAGCACAGTCACATTGCCTTGCAGGGCATCATCCAAAATTTTCATGCCAATCTCAAGCGTCTCAAAGAAACGCTCTTCCTCCGCTTTCAGCACCGATGTAATCCGCGCTTCGTTAGCGGCAAGATTGGGGTACGCTGCGCCCATTTTTTTCACCAAATCAGCAACCAATTTATGGAAAAATGGCGTCTTTTTACCCAGCTTGTAACCATGCCGAATGGCGCGGCGCACAATGCGGCGCTGCACATAGCCGCGTCCTTCGTTGCTCGGGTTCACGCCATCCACAATCAGGAACGAGCAAGCGCGGATGTGATCGGCAATCACGCGCAAAGATTTGTTGTCAAGGTTCGTTGTACCCGTTTCACGTCCTGCCGCCTTCACGAGCGCATCAAAAATATCAATTTCGTAGTTGCTGTGGACATGCTGCAAGATGGCCGACAAGCGCTCCAGCCCCATGCCCGTATCCACGCAAGGCGCGGGCAGCTTGACCAGCGAGCCATCCGTTTGCATATCGAACTGCATGAAGACGTGGTTCCAAATCTCGATGAAACGGTCGCCATCTTCATCAGGCGAGCCAGGAGGGCCACCCGCAATATGCGGACCATGATCATAAAAAATCTCAGAGCAAGGGCCGCAAGGCCCCGTATCCGCCATCATCCAAAAATTATCGGATTTGAACTTGCCGCCTTTGTTGTCACCAATCCGCACGATGCGGTCTGCAGGCAAACCAATCACGTCGTGCCAAATGTCATACGCCTCTTGGTCGTCGATATACACAGTGGCAAGCAAGCGCTCAGGCGGTAGCTTGTACACCTTGGTGAGCAACTCCCAGCCCCACACGAGCGAGTCGCGCTTGAAATAATCGCCAAAACTCCAGTTGCCCAGCATCTCAAAAAACGTGTGATGACGCGCTGTATAGCCCACGTTCTCAAGGTCGTTGTGTTTGCCACCCGCCCGCAAACACGCTTGAACAGAGGCCGCGCGGACATAGGAGCGCTTGTCGGTGCCAAGGAACACATCCTTAAATTGCACCATGCCGCTATTGGTAAACATCAGCGTTGGGTCGTTACCCGGAACTAGCGGCGATGAAGCCACAACGGTGTGGCCACGCTGGGCATAAAAATCAAGAAATGATTGGCGGATATCGGAAACTGAGAAGGATGGTTTAGTCATTCGCTCATTTTATTTCATTGACGGTTGTTTCCCTGCCCAAACCCAAAGCCCAAGCCCACCCACAATCATCGGCAAACACAGCCACTGCCCCATGCTCATGCCAAGGCTGAGGATTCCTAGGTGCGCATCGGGTTCTCTAAAGAATTCGGCAATAAAACGCATCAGCCCATAGCCCACTAAAAAGAACGCTGCTGTTTGGCCTGATTTGTAATTCTGCTTGGTGCGACTACGGGCAAACCACCACAAGCAGACAAAGAGCAATAAACCTTCTAACAAGAACTGGTACACCTGCGATGGGTGACGCGCAAGTCGCGTCGGATCATCCCGAAATAGCATCGCCCACGGCAGGCTAGGGTCGGCCGCCCTGCCCCACAGCTCGCCATTGATGAAGTTGCCCACGCGCCCCATGGCGAGGCCCGTGGGTACGCAAGGTGCAACAAAGTCGGCCACTTGCAAGAGGCTACGTTTGCGCGTCATGGCAAACCAAACTTCAGCGACAACCACGCCCAGCATCCCGCCATGAAAGCTCATGCCGCCTTGCCAGACGTAAAAAATCTCAATCGGATGCGACAAGTAATAGTCAGGCTTATAAAACAAGCAGTAGCCAATTCGCCCACCTGCAATCACACCCATCACGCCTAGAAAAAGAATGTCTTCGACATCGCGGCGTGTCCACTCGCGCAGGCCGACAAATGGAAAGTGCTTGAGCCTGCGAATGCCGAGCAACATAAAAAAGCCAAATGCTGCAAGGTACGTGAGGCCATACCAGTGAATGCCTACAGGGCCGATTTGCAAGGCGACAGGATCTATTTCGGGGTGTAACAACATAGTGATTCTTTAAGCTCTAAATTTTGAAGTAATCGGATAGCGCCAGTCTTTACCAAAACTGCGGTGCGTGACACGGATGCCAATCGGCGCTTGACGGCGTTTGTATTCGTTGATTTTGATGAGCTTGGTCACGCGCTCCACGTCGGCGGCTGCAAATCCTGCACGCACTATCTCATCGATGCTTTGGTCGTTTTCCATGTAGCGCTCCAAAATCGCATCCAGCACCTCGTAAGGCGGCAGGCTGTCTTGGTCGGTTTGGTCAGCACGCAGCTCTGCGCTCGGTGGTCTGGTGATGATGCGCTCGGGGATGGGACTCGCTCCCGTACCAAACGGATCATGCTGATTGCGCCAATTTGCCAGCTTAAACACTGTCGTCTTTGCCACGTCTTTAATCACCGCAAAACCGCCCGCCATATCGCCGTAAAGTGTGCAATACCCCGTCGCCATCTCGCTCTTATTGCCCGTGGTGAGCACGATCGAGCCAAACTTGTTGGAGAGCGCCATGAGTAACGTTCCGCGAATCCGCGCTTGAATATTTTCCTCGGTCGCATCCTCCGCCCTACCCTCAAATTCCTTTGCCAGCGTGGCTTTGAAGGCATCGAACTCGGGGACGATGGAGATTTCGTCGTAGCGAACACCCATGCGTTTGGCCATATCACGTGCATCCACCCACGAAATTTCTGCGGTGTACGGGGACGGCATCATGACGGTGCGAACTCGATCTGCACCCAGCGCGTCCACAGCGATTGCCAACACCAATGCGGAGTCGATACCGCCCGATAAGCCCAAAATGATGCTGGGGAAGCCGTTTTTGTTGACGTAATCGCGCACGCCAAGTACCAAGGCTTGCCACAAGTCTGATAAATCATCGGCCTGCAGGCCAAGTGGGGTAAGGCTTGTGGGGCACGATAACTGGGAAACCTTATCGGACGTGGCTTGCAGGACAATCATCCATAAATCCTCAACAAAACTCTTCGCGCGTCCTGCAACTGTGCCGTCGCTATGCAAAGCAAACGAGCCACCATCAAACACGATTTCGTCTTGCCCGCCCACGCAGTGCGCGTAGATGAGCGGCAAACCGGTCAGCAGCGCCCCATCACTCATCCGCTCAATCCGTTCGGCTTGCTTGCCCACATGGAATGGCGAGGCGTTTATCACCGCCAGCACCTGGGCACCCGCCGCCTTGGCTGCTTGGCAAGGCGCATCAAACCAAGCGTCTTCGCAAATGAGTAGCCCAACCCTCGTTCCATCAATCTCAATCACGCAAGCTGCATCTCCTGCTGTGAAATAACGCCGCTCATCAAACACTTGGTAATTAGGTAGCTCGCGCTTGGCGTAAGTGGCAACACGCTTGCCGCCACACAAAACAGTCGCTTGATTGGTTCGTTTTTGAATCGCCGTGCTCTTGGTTCGCACGTCCGTCCCTTGCGGATGACCGACCACCACATGCAAACCTTGAAACTCTGCAAGGCCAAGCGCCACATGGCTTACAGCTTCATCGCAGGCTTTGATAAACGAGGCGCGGAGCAGCAAATCTTCGGGTGGATAACCACAAATCGAGAGTTCTGGGGTCAGCACTAAACGAGCGCCTTTTGCGTACGCGGCTTTAGATGCTGCAATGATTTTTTCGGCATTGCCCGTCAGGTCGCCCACCGTGAGGTTTAATTGCGCAACCGCAATTTTTAAAGCGCTGTCACCGCGAAAATTAGAATCAAATGAAGTCATCCGCCAATTATGTCACCCGTGTCTACAAAGACTGGGCAGATATCAACCCTGCGACTTGGAACGCCCTGCTCTGGCATCAGACAGAGCCTACACCCTTCATGCGCTGGGAGTATTTGAATGCGATGCAAACGAGCGGATCGGCAACGCTAGAGACGGGTTGGGACTTACGCATCGTGACGTTGTGGGACGGCGAGACCTTGGTCGCAGGTTGCCCGCTTTACTTAAAAATCCATTCCTACGGCGAGTATGTTTTTGACCATGCATGGGCGAATGCGTATGCGCAGCATGGGCTCGATTACTACCCGAAAGCTGTGGTAGCTGTGCCATTTACGCCTGTGCCAGGCGCACGCCTACTTGCGCAGGATGATGCCTCGCAGGCCTTGCTACTCTTGGCCTGCAGGGCATTGTGCGAGGAGGAAAACACATCCTCTTTGCATGTACTGTTTACATCAAAAACCGATCAAAACGCTTGCGATGCAGCCATGATGCCACGCGACACGACGCAATTCCACTGGACGAATGATGCAACAAAGCCATACTCAAACTTTGACGACTTCCTCAAAATCCTCACGCAAGACAAGCGCAAAAAGATCAAACAAGAACGCCGCAAAGTATTAGATGCAGAACTTGGTGCAGGCGTCACGTTTAGACATTCACAAGGCACAGACATTACGACGACAGATTGGGATTTTTTCTATGCCTGCTATGAACGCACGTATTTAGAGCACGGCAACGCGCCCTACCTCAGCCGCGCCTTCTTCCAAAGCATAGCCGAGGACATGCCCGAGAACTGGCTACTCTTTATTGGCGAAATCGAAGGACAGCGGATCGCGTCTAGCTTAATTGCCATCCAAGACCCGGAAACGACGAACAACGCTGTTGCTACTAAAGTGGCCTATGGTCGCTACTGGGGCGCAGTTGCAAGAGTCGATTGCTTGCACTTCGAAGCTTGTTACTACCAACCACTAGAGTGGTGCATTGCCAATGGTTATCACCGCTTTGAGGGTGGCGCACAAGGCGAGCACAAAATGGCGCGTGCCCTGCTGCCCGTGACTTCTACGTCGATGCACCACGTCCAGCATCCGCAATTTGCCAAAGCCATTGAGCGCTTTTTAGAGCGTGAACGCGCTGGTGTGCATGACTATCAGTTATCGTTGGCTCAACGCTCCCCTTTGAGCTCTACTTTGAAATAAACATGATCGATATTTCTCCTCCTCTCACACCGCTTGTCCAAATGGACGCGCAACTCAAAAACCGTGGCTACGCCATCTTGGATGCCGCCAGCGTTTGCGCATGGTCAGGCTGTTCGCTGGGCGCGCTCAATCAATTGCAAACGAGCTGGGAGAACATGCCTGTCGATCAGTATTTAAAAGATGGGGGGAACTACAGAAAACGTCGCCATTCATCATTCAAATTTGAAAATAAAGCGCTTGCCCTCGTCCCGCACCGAGCGCATTGGCAGCCGCTGACGTACAACGCCTTGCACGGCGGCATGACGCGCTGGTTTGAACCCATGCCTGCCAGCGTCACAGCATCTGCTGCGTGGCAAAGTTTGTTAATCGCATTTGCAAAAACTGCGAACCAATTGAGCAATGGCACGCAGTGCATCGAAGCGCATCAATTCCGCATAGAAGCCGTGGACGGCGGCATAGGTCGCCCCACACCTGAAGGCGCGCACCGTGATGGTGTTGATTTAGTCGGGGTTTTTATGGTGAACAGACAAAACATCAAAGGCGGTGAAACGCGAGTTTTTGATGCTGCTGGCAGCTCGGGGGAGCGCTTTACGCTGCAAGAATCGTGGTCGCTGCTTTTACTGGACGACGCCAAGGTCGTCCACGAGACCACACCGATTCAGCCTCTGGCAACGCTTGGGTTTAGGAATACGCTGGTTTTGACGAGTCGGTGCAATTCGTTTTTGGATGCATCACCCTCACCCTAGCCCTCTCCCATCAAGGGAGAGGGAATAAATTCCTAAATCGCCTCGGCTAATTGCTCCAAAATCGCTGGATTCTCTAGCGTCGAAATATCCTGCGTAATCGCTTCGCCTTTGGCGATGGAACGCAGCAAGCGGCGCATGATTTTTCCGCTACGTGTCTTGGGTAAATTGTCACCAAAGCGAATGTCTTTTGGTTTTGCAATCGGACCAATCTCTTTGGCGACCCAATTACGCAAGATGGTCGCAATCTTTTTCGCTTCTTCGCCTGTGGGACGTGAACGCTTCAAGACCACAAACGCGCTAATCGCCTCGCCCGTCAAATCGTCAGGACGACCCACCACGGCAGCTTCTGCCACCAATTCGGTCATCGACACCAGTGCGGACTCAATTTCCATCGTGCCTAGGCGGTGACCTGAGACGTTTAGTACGTCGTCGATACGGCCTGTGATTCGGAAGTAGCCGCGATCAGCCGAGCGCACCGCACCGTCACCTGCTAGGTAGGTTGTGCCGCCCATTTCAACGGGGAAGTAGCTGGTTTTGAAGCGCTCTGGGTCATTCCAAATCGTGCGGATCATGGAAGGCCAAGGACGCTTGACCACCAACATGCCGCCTGAACCGTTCGGGATGTCGTGACCAGCCTCGTCCACAATCGCCGCCATGATGCCAGGAAGCGGTAGCGTACAAGAACCTGGAACGAGAGGCGTTGCGCCTGGCAGCGGTGTCATCATGTGGCCGCCCGTTTCGGTTTGCCAGAAGGTATCCACAATGGGGCAACGCTCGCCGCCCACGTGCTTGTGGTACCACATCCACGCTTCAGGGTTGATCGGTTCGCCAACTGATCCAAGGATGCGCAAAGACGACAGATCTGAACGCGCAGGATGCACAGCAGCATCACCTTCAGCAGCTTTGATGAGTGAGCGAATAGCCGTCGGCGCGGTATAAAACACCGAAACTTTATGCCGCTCAATCATTTGCCAGAAGCGGCCTGCATTTGGATACGTTGGCACGCCTTCAAAAATTACCTGCGTAGCGCCAGCAGCTAAAGGGCCATAGGCGACGTAGGTGTGCCCCGTAATCCAGCCGATATCGGCGGTACACCAAAACACGTCTTTTGGTTTGATGTCAAACGTCCACTCCATCGTGAGCTTCGCCCACAGCAAATAGCCGCCCGTGCTGTGCTGCACGCCTTTGGGTTTGCCTGTGGAGCCACTGGTGTACAAAATAAACAATGGATGCTCTGCACCCACCACTTCGGGAGTGCAAGTTTTCTTTTGACCTTTTTGCGCTTCAGTAAATGTGAGGTCACGCCCTGCTTTCATCGCGCAGGCAGTTGCGGTGCGCTCGTACACGAGCACGGATTTGATCGACTCGCAGCCACCCATCGCTAAAGCCTCGTCCACAATGGCTTTCAAAGGTAGTTCTTTACCGCCGCGCATTTGATAGTTGGCCGTCACGATAGCGACTGCACCCGCGTCAATCACGCGCTCTTGAATGCTCTTGGCCGAAAATCCTCCAAACACGACAGAGTGTGTCGCGCCAATACGGGCGCAGGCTTGCATGGCAATCACGCCTTCCACAGTCATGGGCATATAGACCAACACGCGGTCACCTTTTTTAATGCCGCGTGCCTTGAGTGCGTTGGCAAACTGCGACACGCGAGCCAAGAGTTCTTTGTAGGTGATCTTGGTCACTTCGCCGCCATCGGCTTCAAAAATGATCGCAGTTTTGTTTTCAGTCGGTGTGCCAATGTGGCGATCTAAGCAATTGGCAGAGGCGTTCAAAGTGCCGTCTTCAAACCATTTGTAAAACGGAGCGTTGGATTCATCCAGCGTCTTTTTAAAGCCCTTTTTCCAAATCAAATTCTCACGAGCCAAACGCGCCCATGTTCCCTCAAAGTCCGTCTCAAACGACTTGCACATCGCCTTGTAGCGCGTCATCGAGCCAATGCGTGCGCTTTTAGCAAATTTTGCAGGTGGATTAAAAACGCGGTTTTCAACTAACAAAGACTCGACTGCTGTGCTCATGAAGTTCTCCTAGAAGGGTAAAAATTATGTTGTTAACTATGCCGCGTGGCTCTTACGAAGCGCTGACGAAGGTCTGACCGCGAGCTTACGTGCAATACATGGCTGTTCATGTATGCTTCTTTTATGCAGCTAACCCAAGCCAACACTTTAGCCCAATCTGGACAGCCTGCAAAGGCACTTGCGCTTTATGACCAATATCTCGCCATAGAGCCGAGCAACGCCGCCGCTTGGAATAACCGTGGCAATGCTTTAGATGATTTGGGACAGCACGTGGATGCGATTGCAAGCTTTGACCAAGCGCTGGCGCTTAACCCCAATTACCCGCAAGCCCTTTGTAACAAAGGCGTGGCGCTGGGCAGCTTGCATCGCTATACCGAAGCGCTCGCATGTTTCGATCAAAGCATCCTCATCGATCCCCATTTTGCTTTGGCGCACACCAATCGCGGTAACGCTCTCAGAGCACTTGGTCGCCTGAACGAAGCGATGGACAGCCACGCCCGCGCCATCGCTATCGATCCTGAATTCGCCAACGCGCAGTGGAACCAAAGTTTGTGCCGACTCCTGACTGGCAACTATGCACAAGGTTGGCCGCAGTACGAGTGGCGTTGGCTAGCACCTGCACCTTCGGGTCAAATGCTCGAGACGCCGCGTTCCACATGGCTTGGCAAAGAGTCCATCGTGGACAAACGCATTATTTTGTGGCCAGAAGGCGGGGACGGTGATGTATTTCAATTTGTGCGCTTTACCAGCATGGTGCAGCAGCTAGGCGCGCATGTGGTGCTTGCGGTGCGTCCGACGTCACTCAGGCTTTTTCAGCATAGTTTCCCAGAACTTGAGTTGCTACCCATGATTGAGCACACTCCCGTGCCTGCATCGGATTTTCAAAGCTCGCTCATGAGTTTGCCGCTAGCCTGCGGCATCGATAGCGAATCAAAAGTGCCTGCGCCCAATCCTTATCTTTATGCGCCGCCTCAGCTACAAGCCTTATGGCGTAGTCGTTTGCAGAGCATGCCCCCTATCATGCCCCATAAGCGAATTGGACTGGTCTGGGCGGGTAATGGCGTCACCGATGTTGACCACGATCGATCTTTGACTTTGAGTCAGTTTGATCTGCTAGCCGATCTAGCCATTCATCATCGCTTGCAATTTGTGAGCTTACAAAAGGGCTTTCCATCCAAAGGCAAAGCAGCTTTAGATCTCGTTGATTTGACAGCCGATCTGAACGACTGGGCAGATACCGCCGCCTTGATTGCCAATTTAGATCTGGTGATTAGCTGCGATACGGGCGTTGCCCATCTCGCCGCCGCCATGGGCAAGCCCACGTGGATTTTGTCGCGCCATAACGGCTGCTGGCGCTGGCTGCTCAATCGATCCGACAGCCCTTGGTATCCCAGCGTTCGCTTGTTTCGCCAGCCTACGTTTGGCGACTGGGAGACAGTGATACAGGAAGTCGCTATCGCCTTGGCAGCACAATCACAGCCACGCTTATGAAAACATTCAATCCAATCAATCCCTACGCCACGCCGCGCTTGCCGCTCTTTGCTAGGAACGCCGTAGCCACTTCGCATCCACTTGCCGCACAAGCAGGTCTGCAAATGATGGCGCGTGGTGGCAATGCCGTTGATGCCGCCATCGCCGCTGCCGCCATGCTGACCGTTACCGAGCCCGTCAGCAACGGCCTTGGCTCGGATGCGTTTTGCATCTTGTGGGATCCAAAGACAAAGGCACTCCAAGGATTAAATGCTTCTGGCACAGCACCCGCCGCGTGGGATGCGGCGTACTTCAAGCGCAAATATGGCGATGGTGGAACCACACCGCCCAAGCGGGGCATCGACTCTGTCACCGTGCCAGGAGCAGTCGCTGGTTGGATGGCGATGTCAAACCAGTATGGCAAGCTGCCGTTTGCGGATTTGATGCAACCCGCCATTGATGTGGCCGAGCGCGGCTATTT